>DASXUF010000072.1 GCA_036504975.1 Candidatus Binatia bacterium
AGGGCCACGACGACCCGATCAGCCGCGTGCTCCTGGCCCTCGTGGTGGTCCTTCCATCGGCCAAGCTCGGCGGATGGCTCGCGGAAACATTGGGACAGCCCGCCGTCATGGGCGAGCTTCTCGCCGGAATGGTAATCGGCAATCTCGGTCTTCTCGGCGTGGACGGCCTCGAGTATCTCAAGACCGATCCTTCGCTGGAAATGTTGGCGGGCCTGGGGGTGGTGCTGCTGCTTTTCGAGATCGGCCTGGAATCGAGCCTCGCCGGTCTCATGAAAGTGGGACTCTCGTCTCTCCTCGTCGCCACCGTCGGCGTCGTGCTTCCGTTCGTTCTCGGGTGGCTCGTCAGCGCGTCATTGCTGCCGGACCATTCCTACTACGTCCACGCTTTTATCGGCGCGACGCTCTGCGCGACCAGCGTCGGGATCACGGCGCGAGTGCTGCGCGACATCGGCCAGGTCCAGAGCCGCGAGGCCAAAGTCATCCTCGGCGCCGCGGTCATCGACGACGTGCTCGGCCTGATCATATTGGCGATCGTCACCGGGATGATTCTTGCCGGCGGCGCCGGCGAGGTCTTCACGGCGGGCGCGATCGTTTGGCTCGTCGCCAAGGTCCTGGTCTTTCTCGTCGGCTCTCTGGCCGTCGGACTTTTTTTCGCCCCGCGCGTGCTGCGCCAGCTTGCCAAGGCGCGAACCGAAGGCATGCTCTTGGCCGTATCGCTGGCTTTTTGTTTTCTCCTCGCGTACCTCGCCGCGCTGATCGGCCTGGCGCCGATCGTCGGCGCCTTTGCCGCCGGGCTCATCCTCGAAGGAATGCCGTGGAACGAATTCGTTTCCGAAGGAGAACGCTCCCTGGAAGACCTGCTGCATCCCGTCTCCGCGTTTCTCGTGCCGCTCTTCTTCGTGCAGATGGGCATCAAAATGGACGTCGCCTGGCTCGCTCGTCTCGACGTGCTGGGACTCGCCCTGGCTTTGACCGTAGTCGCGATCATCGGCAAGCAAGCCTGCGGCCTGGCGGTCGTGGAGCGCGGACTCAATCGGCTGGCAATCGGCATCGGCATGGTGCCGCGCGGCGAGGTCGGTCTGATCTTCGCGGGCATCGGACTCACTCTCTCGGTCGGCGGAGAACGCATCGTCGACGAGGCGACCTTCGCCGCCATTCTCGTGATGGTGATGCTCACCACGCTCGTCAGCCCGCCTTGGCTTCAGTGGAGCTTCCGCCGCTCGCGCGGCGCGGAGACTGGACGAAGATCCAAAGAGACCTAGCCTGACCGCGCGGCTGTTTGCTATAACTTAAGCGTGATCGAGGGGCGTCGCTCATGACCGAATTTCTCGGCATCAAATTTCCCGCCAGCCCGTGGGTGGTTTTGCTGCTCATCGTGCTCGCCACGGCGATTTTGGCCTACCTCGTCAACGTCGTCCTTCTCTGGACGATCAAAAGGGCGCTGCGACGAATCGAAATCGACGAACGCATTTATCGGTTGCTTGACCGTTATCTCTATCCGCTGCTCGTTGTTGGGGCGCTTTTGCTGATCGCTGACGCCGCTCCGCTTCCCGACCAGGCGCGAGGGGCGGTGCGCCAACTCCTAGTGATTTCTGCTCTCCTGCTCGCGGTCGTCCTCGCAATCAAAGGCGCGCTCCTCATACTCCGCAACATCGAGGCGCGCTACGGCCTCTACAACATCCGCGGTCCGCTCGAAATCTTCACCAAGATCGTCTTGATCGCCGTCGGCGGCATGCTCATTCTCGACAATCTCGGCATTTCCTTGACGCCGATTCTCACCACGCTCGGCATCGGCAGCTTGGCCGTGGCGATCGCCTTGCAGGATACGCTGGGGAATTTTTTCGCCGGACTTTACCTCAAGGCGGACCGGCCCATCGAGATCGGCCATTTCGTCAAGCTGCAAACCGGCGAGGAGGGCTACGTCGAGCGCATCAGCTGGCGCAGCACGAGAATAAAGATGCTGCCCAACAATACGGTCGTGGTGCCGAACAACAAGCTCGTGCAGGACAACATCACCAATTACTACCTTCCCGACCCGGAGCTGGCGGTCTTGGTGCAGGTAGGAGTCGCCTACGACAGCGACTTGGAAAAAGTCGATAAAGTTACCAGCGAGGTGGCCAAAGAGGCGTTGCAAACGACGCCGGGAGCGATCGCCGGCTTCGAGCCGTTTATTCGCTACCACACCTTCAATCAGTCGAGCATCGATTTCACGGTCATCCTGCGGGCGCGCGAATTCACCGACGGCATTTTGCTCAAGCACGAATTCATCAAGAAGCTCCACGTCCGGTACGAAAAAGAAGGCATCCAGTTTCCGTTTCCGACCCGCATCGTTTACCTCAAGGGTGAGCCGGCCGGCGGCGATCGCGAGGAGCCGAAAAAGCAGGAATAACCGCCCGCCGCCCGATGTCTTCAGAAAAACGCAATCTCCAGAAAAACGCTTGACCCAGATTCCTCCTTTGCAGGTGATGCTTGAAATCGTTGACAAGATTTTGAAAAAATTGACAAATTGGGACCGTCACAAAAATTAGTGGAAGCCTAGCCGCTCAGCCGAAACGGTTAGGCGGCTGATAACGACAGACCGAGCGTTCACGATGCGTAAACATTCCCATCCGGGCGCCAAATCTCTGCCGAGAGGACTCATGATACTTCACGAAGACAGAGATATCCTCGTGGTGGATAAACCGGCGGGACTCTTAACGATGGGGACGGATACGGACAAAACGCGTACGGCTTACTTTATCGTTACAGATTATGTCCGCAAGGGTTACAGCAAGTCGCGGAACCGCATTTTCATCGTGCACCGGCTAGATAGGGAAACTTCAGGGATACTTGTCTTCGCAAAGAATATGGAAGCGAAACTCTCCTTGCAGGATCAATGGCAAGAAACGAAGAAGAAATACCTCGCAGTCGTTCATGGCCGATGCGATAGAAAATCGGGGACTATTACGACATATCTGGCGGAGAATAAGGCTCACTTCGTTTACTCCACGTCGGACGCCACAAAGGGAAAATTATCCCGAACGGCTTATACCGTGGTTAAAGAGACGAAGGACTTTGCGTTGCTGGAGGTCGATCTATTGACGGGAAGGAAGCACCAGATACGAGTCCATCTCGCCGGCATCGGACATGCGGTCGTGGGCGATCAGAAGTATGGAAAAGCGGATCGCGGCCACGCGCGTCTGGCGCTTCATGCCCGATCGATTTCCTTCCGACATCCCTTCAGCGGCAAGCCGGTCACTTTCGAAACGAAGGCGCCGGCATATTTCAACCAGTTAGTCGGCAATTGGAATCAAGTGGATCGCAACGGGCTCACGCTTTGACAGACTGTTGAAGAAGTCCTACTCGGGGGGGGGGAATTGGGGTCAGAGAACTATTTGGCTAGGCGATCTAGAAAGCAGAAACCTGCCTCAACAAAAATGTACTTTGACCCGCATTCTTTGACCCGCATTCTTTTTTCTTTTACAACCCGTCGGCGGAAGCGTTGACTCATCGGTTATCAAAATCCTTCACCGGGCAATGACCTTTGACCGCTCGGGTCGATCTTTTTGATCCCGTTCCAAATTTTTAATCCTGCCGCGTGCTTCGAAAAGAATAATAGATGATACATCGGCGCTTTTTGCTCGTTGCGAAACACAGGTGGATTATCATCTTGGTGGACGAGACCTAACGCTCTGACTTGCCGCCGTAGGTAATGGATTAACGACGTGTCGAGATTGGATAACTCGCTTTCGGTAAGCGGTTTACCTACGGCGAGCTTGGCAGCCGGAACGTTGCGCCATTCAGGACCTAAAACAGCGTCCAAGCGACCGCCCTCTTGGAGAAACGACTGCCGGAGATTTCGTTTCACGCCGATCATGCTCGGAAAGAAGTACAAGGTGTCGATCGGCCGGCTCGCGATAGTCTTCAACACTGAAAAATCTACCTCAAAAACCTTCGGGATCTATAAAAGCTATTCCCAAGCTTCGCTCCGGAATTTTACGGACGATCTTATCGATCACTACGTTGCAGTCGCCGACCTCACACGAGACGCGTGAAACATCCGCATCGGAAATTCTCTTCTTAAGCGCGGAGATGTTGTGAGCGCTTCTATCGCTGAGATACAAATGGTCGAAGGCAGGACGAATCCCTAGAGCTATAAGCGGCGATCCGTCAAATTCATGAGTCCCAGAACGGCATTTTCCGGAGCCGCATAGCGGATCGATGTAAAACAACTTGTTCCACACGCCAGTCGTCCGCTTTGGCGCCATGGCCGTCATTAAAGCTTCCAGGTATTTGCGAAGATAGGTGAGTTTTTCCTCTGTCCAATGGCCTGCTTTTCGTGCTCTTAGGCCGTCCGAGGCTCTAATAACCATTCATCCCTATCAGCAGACGTGTGGTCGAGGCGCGGCATCTGGTTCCAGAACCGCCCGTCAAGCTTTCGGCCGCCAGACTTCGGAGTTCTCCCGCCCCATTGTTTGAAGAAGAACGGAACGTTAGCCGAAACGCACTGCTTCCTAATGTCGCGCACCCATTCCACGCGAATAGGGCGATGTCCGGGACCGCTCTCACCGCCGACTATGACCCAATGAATCCCGTCCAGTGGCAAGTTGGGAATTGGTCCAAGTAGAGGCTCGACGGATAAAAACCTGACAGCTGTCGGAACTTGTCGGAGTAGGGCGACGCGATTGACGTACGCCTTGCTCTCTACCGATACGCCTTGCCAAATGTGTGTCGGCCATGACAATCGTTGGGCTAGGCGAGCAAGCCGATCGGCGCGCTTGGTTAGAATTTGAAATTTGTGCCAGTGCGCCTTCTGCATAACGGCAAAAACTTTCTGGATGTAGTCTTCAGGAACCGACTCGTGGAAAAGGTCACTCATACTGTTTACGAAAATCATCTTTGGCTTTGTCCATCGGAGGGGAAGTTCCAAGGCCTCGGTATGAAGAGTCAGACTAAACCCGTTCGCATAACGAGCGTTGCCCATCTCTTTGAGGCGCAGCGCGAGGCGCTCCGCGTAGCAGTTTTTGCAGCCGGGACTGATTTTTGTACAGCCGGTTACCGGGTTCCAGGTAGCATCCGTCCATTCAATGGAGGAGTTGTCTGCCATCATTCACCCGGCTGGGACGAGAGGTTGGTTTCTGGCATGTCGGTTTTTGCCAACTTAAAAGCAATATACAGCAGGCGTAGCGCAACTTGTATCTCGAAGCGAATCCTCCTAGGCGTCCGCAAACTTCGGAATGACTTCCTTCGCCATGATCTCCATCGACTCGAGAATTTTTTTCTGCTCCAGCGTGGCGAAGTTCATCATAAAGATAATGTAGTTAGTCCCGGTGGCGCGGACCTCTTCGATCTGCTCGATCGAGCGCTGCGGATCGCCGACCATCACGAGCCGCTCCTTGTAAAGCTCGTCGTAGCTCCTCGGCCTGACATTTATACGCGCCGCCAGGAGCGCAGCGATGCCTTGCTTGGCGTTTTTATCGGCTTCGGCGTTCGTTGCGGCCACGTTCGTATGAAAGCACTGAATCACATCGAATGATTTCGGATCGTGGCGATTGCTTGCGAGGGTCTCACGGTACAATGCAATCTTCGTCCTCAAGTCGGAGATGTCTTTGCAGCTCGCGTAGGGAATGCCGAGGATGGGATAGCCCAGCTCGCCTGCGACTTTGTACGAACCTTCGCTCAGCGCGGCGATGAAGAAAGGCGGCGTCGGCTTCTGCGCCGGCCTGATGTTGAGAGAGACGCCGTCGATTCGATGATGCTTGCCTCGATAGGAAACTTTTCCCTCGCTCCAGGCCATCTTCACGACTTCCAGGCTTTCCACCAGCAAGTCCCGGTTATCTTCCTTGACGCCGAACGCCGCCAGCTCCGGCGGCGTCCCTCTGCCGACGCCGAAGTCCAATCGTCCATGGCTCAGCACGTCCACCATGGCGTATTCTTCGGCGACGAAAAGCGGATTCCTGTAAGGAAGAAGACAAACGGCGACTCCCAGGCGGATTTTTTTCGTGGCCCTGGCGGCGACGGACATGAGGACCGGCGGCGACGGGATGACGCCGGCGAAATCGAAGTGGTGCTCGCCGAACCAGAAGCATTCGTAGCCTAGAGTCTCGGCCCACTGCGCCTGCTCCACGATCTCGTCGTAGTAAGCGCTCAGATTTTTGTGCGCGTCGGGATGATTGTCGCCGATTACGAACATTCCGAACTTCATCTTGAACCTCGTACGGGCCTCTGAAATCTCGCCGTTCACACTTCGACGGGCTCAGGGCGAACGGCTGAGCTTTGAAGCGGCTGGAATCTTCCGTTCATGCTGAGCTTGTCGAAGCATGAAATTCCATTCCCATACAACGAGCAACACGCCAAGGGCGAGGCCTGCGGCGTCGGCGATGAGCCACGGCCCGCTCCATGAAGGAAGCAACAAGAGGAGCCCGGCGAGCCAGAACAAGCCCCGTTTTCCCCATCCCAACGCGCGGAAAAGATAACCGGCACAACCGATCGCGAGAAGGAAGATTCCTATGGAAGCGGTGGCGATGGCAAGGACGATTTCCCCCAGCGCTCCTTTGAGGATCAGGGCAGGATGGAGGGCGAAGACAAACGGGACGACGTAGGCGGCGATGCCGAGCCGCATGCCGGTCCAGCCGGTCTTCCAAAAGTCGGAGTGAGCAATCGCGGCTGCCGTGTACGTGGCCAGACAATCGGGCGGCGTGATCAACGACAGCATGCCGAAGTAGAAGAGGAAGAGATGCGCGGCGAGCGGGTCCACGCCGAGCTGAGTCAGCGCGGGTCCGACCAGCACCGCGAGGGTGATGTACACAACTGCGGTGGGCAACGACATTCCGAGGAGGATGCAGACAAGGGCGGTAAAGACGAGAAGGAGAAACACGTTGCCTCCCGAGAAGGTCACCAGGATCAGCGAGAGCTTGAAGGTCAAGCCTGAAAGCTGGAGGGCGCCGATCACGACTCCGGCCAACGCGGTGATCACGACGATATCCAGGAGGGTTCGCCCGGTTTCTTCGATGCAGGTTACGATCGCTTTGAAGGTCGGGCGAGTTTCTTTTTGCAGCGCCCCAACGATGAAGGTCAGCACCACGGTTGCTATCCCGGCTTTCCCCGCCTCCCAGTTTAGGAACATGAGCGTGTAGATCAGGAACGCGAGCGGAAAAAGGAAAACCCATCCAAGCCGCATGACGGGCCGGAGCTTTGGCAACTCCGCCGCCGGGAGCCCGCCGAGACCATACTTGGCTGCTTCCAGATCGACCTGAGTGAAGAGAGCAAGATAATAAAGCAACGCGGGAACCGCTGCCGCTAGAGCCACCTGACCGTATGGAATATTGAGGAACTCGGCGATGAGAAACGCCGCCGCCCCCATGACCGGTGGAGTTATTTGTCCTCCGTTCGAGGCGACGGCTTCGATCGCCGCCGCCATGTGGGCTGGATAGCCGGCCCGCTTCATCATGGGAATCGTAATGGCGCCGTCCACCGCCACGTTGGCCACCGCGCTGCCCGAGACGGTTCCGAAGAGACTGGAGGAGATCACAGAAACCTTGGCCGACCCGCCGCGATACCGTCCCATGCCGATCAAGGCTATATCCGTGATGAACTTGTCGCCGCCGACCGCGTAGAGGGCCTGGCCGAAGAAGATAAACGCCACAACAACGGCCGCGGCAACGGTGAGAGGAACCCCGAGGATACCGCTGGCGTCAAGATACAGGTAGCTCGCGATGCGCTCCCACGACGAGCCTTTCGCAAAGAAGAGGCCGGGGAAGAGATAAGCGAACTTCGCGTACAGAATGCACGGGACCGCCACCCACACGAGAGCCCATCCTGCGACGCGGCGTGTGGCTTCGAGAATCAGAAGGACAGCCAGCGCGCCAAGTAGCCATCGTTCCGGCGAGAGGATACCGAGCCGGTATGCGATCGATGGATACATGACCAGGATATAACCGCCCGTGAGGAGACTGCCGGCCGAGCACAACCAGTCGTACCAAGGCACCCGGTCGCCCGGCTCGCCTATCCGGCCCTTGACGTGAAGAAATACGCCCGCCATTCCGAGGGCGAAGAAAAGCCCGAGGAACTGCTCTTTGAAGAAGGTAAGATTTAGGAGGACGTGGAGCTCTCCGGCCCACGCCGCGCCAACTAGCGTGAGGGCAAACAGGAGAGTCCGGTCAACCACCCTTGCCGGCCCGGTCAAGGAGCGGAACTTTGTCGCAGTTGCGATGTCGTCGATCATCTTCAGAACCCATTTTCCCTCACCTCCGTCCTGCCGCAGGGGGGAATGGGGAGGGTTCGGTCAGCGATTCTGCGCCAGGGCCCTTTCCTGGGCTCGATCCATCTCCGGCTTCCAGAGTCCTTTCTCTTTGTAGAACTTGATGGCTGCCGGATGATAGGGGATGGTGATGTCAGCAGATGCCGCGCGCTCACGTGTCCACTCGTCGAAGCCCGGATGGAGCGGCTTGAGCTGACCGATGTTGTCCCAGACCGCTTTGAGGACCGCGGTCACCAGTTGGTCGGAGGCAGCATGGTGCGTAATGAAATAGATGTCGTAGGTTTCAAAGCACGTGTCTTCGACGACACCGGTTGAGGCCCCGGCCTTGAGGGAGCGTGCGTAGTAGCCCGGGACGGCCGAGCGCAAACGGTTCTCGCCCTGCGGCGAGCAATCGATCGAGACGTAGCGAATTCCGATCGTCGCATCGGCTTCTTTCACCTTCGCGGAGCCGAGCGCGTGCGTGCTGACGTCGGCGCGACCCTGGACGAGCGCGTCCATTCCATCGTTGACCGCCGGCACCGGGACAACCTTCACGTCCTGCCACGTGAGGCCGGCGCTGGCGAGGATGCCGAACATATTGTACCAGACGGCTAGATGGGCGGGGTACTCGCCCGTCACCCGCTTACCCCTGATCTCGTGAATGGTCTTGATGGGCGAGTCCTTCCGCACAATCGCGGAGGTCATCAGCGGAGAACCGCGCATGACGAGCCGGGTGTTCGGAACATGCGGGAACGGGTTTCTGCCGCCGACGCTGAGCTTTTGAGGTCCCACATAGGCCATCCCCATATCGACGCCGTTCACCATCCCGAAGTCGAGCTCACCGGTATTGACGAGCGGGAGAAAAGTGCTGGTCCCGGTGTAGGGTTGAACCGAGACCTGAACGGGTGAAGCCCCGCTCGCCACCTTGGCCACCCCGCTGGCAAGCGCGTAGAAGAGCGTGCCAGGCGTATTGGTCCCGATCGTGGCCGAGCGAGGAGGTTGCTGCGCCTGGGCGGCGCCGGCCAACAAGATCAGAATAAAGAAACTAGAAACAATGACGAAGCGGCGCATGGTGGTTCCTCCTTTTGCTTTCGATTTTGTTCCCGGTTCCTATCACGCCCTGGCGATTTTGGAAATGGCGTATTCTAGAGTCAAAATCGTGGCGCCTGCAAGCCGCTTGAGTATTCCGGTATTTTCCTTGACGCCGGTGACAAGCCTGTCCTATTTTTAGGCCGTCTTTTGGCACCGGCTCGGACGGGGTCTTTTCATATCTCTTCAGGCGCCGGACTCAAGACTGAGCGGGACATTTTTAGTTGCATGAACTGAAGGAAGCAGATCGGAGGAGACGTCATGATTTCATTGACCGTCAACGGCAAAGCTTACAAGGCGGACGTCGCGCCCGACACGCCCCTGCTGTGGGTATTGCGCGACACGCTCGGACTCACCGGCACCAAGTACGGCTGCGGCATCGCGCAATGCGGCGCCTGCACCGTGCACGTGAACGGCGAGCCGGTGCGTTCCTGCACGGCGCCGGTCGCTCAGGCGGCGGGCAAGAAGGTGACCACGATCGAAGGGCTCGCGCGCGACGGCAGCCATCCGCTGCAAAAGGCGTGGATCGCGGAGGAGGTGCCGCAGTGCGGCTACTGCCAGTCCGGGCAGATCATGTCGGCGGCGGCGCTGCTCGCCAAGAACAAGAGCCCGTCGGACGCCGACATCGACCGGGCGATGTCGGGCAACATCTGCCGCTGCGGCACTTACAACCGTATTCGCAAGGCGATCCACGCCGCGGCAGCCACGATGAGAAGATGAGAAAGGGGGCGTGACATGAAAACTTCTTTCGACCCAGGACGGAGAAACTTCCTCAAGGCCGGCGCCGCGGCGGGCGGCGGCCTGATCATCGGTTTTTACCTCCCCGGCGCGGCGCGCTTCGCTGAAGCCGCCGCGGCTCCGGTCAAGCTCAATTCCTTCCTCACGATCGGCGCCGACGACAAAGTCACATTCTTTTGCGGCCAGGCCGAGATGGGTCAGGGGGCACACAACGCGCTCGCCATGATGATCGCCGAGGAATTGGAGGTCGATTTGAAGGACGTGCGCGTCGAGCAGGGCGGCATCGACGCCGCCTTCGGCAATCCGCGCTACGTCGGCTTCAAAGCGGTCGGCGGCGCTCAGGCCACCGGAGGCAGCTCCAGCGTGCGCAACGTCGGCGTCCCGGTGCGCCGCGCGGGCGCGGCCGCGCGGACGATGCTGATCGGCGCCGGCGCGGAGAAGATGAAGGTGAGCCGGCAAGAGTGCGTCGCCGACAAAGGATGGGTGATCCACCGGCCGAGCGGCAAGAAGGTATCGTACGGCGCGGTCGCCGCGGAGGCGGCGAAGATGACGCCGCCGCCGGAGGCGGAGTTGAAGCTCAAGGCGCCCGCGGAGTTCAAGATCATCGGCAAAGCGACCAAGCGCCAGGACATCCCGCTCAAGGTCAACGGCAAAGCGATCTACGGCCTCGACGTCAAGCGTCCCGGCCTGCTGACCGCGGTCGTGGCGCGCTCGCCGGTATTGGGCGGCAAGGTCAAAGGTTTCAACGCCGACGGCGCGATGAAAGTAAAGGGCGTGAAGAAGGTCGTTCAGATCAGCTCGGGCGTGGCGGTGGCCGCCGACGGCTTCTGGGCGGCGAAGAAAGGACGCGACGCGCTGGAAGTTGACTGGGACGAAGGGGCGATGGCCCAGGTAAGCTCGCCGGACATGTACAAATCCTGGGCGGAGCTTGCCAAAGGCGGCGGCGCCGCGGAGCGGCTGAAGACAGGCGACGTCGACAAGGCGCTCGCCGGCGGCGCAAAGCGCGTTGAGGCGATTTACGAAGTGCCTTTTCTCGCCCATGCGTGCATGGAGCCGATGAACGCGACCGCGCACTTCAAGGGCGACGCGGTCGAGATCTGGGCGCCGACACAGGGGCAGTCATGGAACCAGCACTGGGTTTCTCAGGCGACCGGTCTCAAGCCCGAGGCGATCACGATCCATACGACTTATCTCGGCGGCGGCTTCGGCCGCAGGCTCGAAAGCGACTTTGTCGTGGAGGCGGTGGAAACTTCGCGCGCCGCCGGCAACGTGCCGGTGAAGGTCATATGGACGCGCGAGGACGACATGCAGCACTCGCCCTACCGGCCGGCGTCGCACAACGTCCTTACCGCGGTCCTCGATGCGAACGGCATGCCGGTCGCGTGGCGCCACCGCGTGGTCGGCGCGTCGATCCTAAAGTATTTCAAAACCTTCGCCCACCTCTTGCGCGCCGACGGGCTCGACCCGACTTCGGTGCAAGGCGCTGGCGACTATTTTCCCTACGACATTCCCAACGTCCACGTCGATTACATCAACAACAACCCCGGCGTGCCGTCGGGATTCTGGCGCTCGGTCGGCAACTCGCAGAACGGCTTCATCCTGGAGAGCTTCGTCGACGAGCTGGCGCATGCGGCCGACAAGGATCCGTACCAGTACCGGCGACAGCTCCTGGCGAAGCCGCTCGCGGTGAGATTGCTCGCCGTGCTCGACCTCGCGGCCGATAAGGCGGGTTGGGGTAAGCCGCTCCCCGCCGGCGTCAACCGCGGCATCGCCGCCCACTTCGCCTACGGCAGCTACTGCGCCCAGGTGGCGGAAGTCTCGGTGGCGAAAGACGGGACGGTGAAGGTGCATCGCGTCGTGGCCGCGATCGACCCCGGATGGGTCGTCAATCCCGAGATGATGGCGGCGCAGACCGAAAGCGGGCTCATCTACGGCTTGACCGCCGCGCTCTACGGCGAGATTACGGTCAAGAACGGCCGCGTCGAGCAGTCGAACTTCAACGACTACAAGATGCTGCGGATAGACGAGACGCCCAAGGTCGAAGTGCACATCCTGCAAGGGCAGGGCGAGCAGGGCGGCGCCGGCGAGCCCGGCACGCCGCCGATCGCGCCCGCGGTAACGAACGCGATCTTCGCCGCGACCGGCAAGCGTGTCCGCAAGCTCCCGATCAATCGCGAGCTGCTGCGCGCCTGACGATCTCGCTGCGCTCGAAATCTCAGATGGCGGATCTCAGATGCTCGTCTGAGATTTGCGATCTGGAATTCGAAGCATTGCTGCGTCATCGCACCTCCGTAGCTTGACAGGCCAGAGGTTGCCGAATAGATTTCGAAGGTGCGAAGGTGATTGTTGCGAACGTTCGTGCAATCGCCGAGTTCATTTCCGAGGAGATATGGCAACTTCAAGTCGAGTGAGCATGCCCGCCTTCGACGCGGCCGAGCTCGACGAGATCAAGCAGAAGCTCGTTACCGCGTGTCACATTTTAGATCGCGAAGGCATCACCGACGGCTACGGCCACGTCGGCGTGCGCGTGCCGGGCGCCGACGCTTTTCTCACGATCGCGAACGTAAGTCCCGGCTGTGCGACCGTGGAGCGGCTCATCATGCAGGACTTCGACGGGAAGTATCTCGGCGGCGCGGAGACGCCGCCGAACGAGTGGCCGATCCACGCATGCGTGTTCCAAGCCCGCCCTGACGTGATGGCCGTCTGTCACACGCACTCGGTGTGGAGCACGCTCTTCAGCGTGCTGCCAATCAAGCTCCGGCCGCTGCACCACTATGGAAAATTTCTCTCCGCCGACGGCCCGCCGGTCTATCAAGCCGCCGGCCTTGTGCGCACGATCGAGCGGGGCGAGGAGCTAGCGCGGACGCTGGGCGACGGCCCGGTGGTCTTGCTGCGCGCGCACGGCGACACGGTTGTCGGCGCGAGCATCGAGCAGGCCGTCCAGCGCACGGTTCGTCTCGCCAAGCTCGGCGAGCTGTCCCATCTGGCGCTGCTCCACGGCGAGCCGC
The DNA here is from genome assembly GCA_036504975.1 of Candidatus Binatia bacterium. Taxonomy (NCBI): domain Bacteria; phylum Candidatus Binatota; class Binatia (SeqCode); species Binatia bacterium. The sequence goes on from DASXUF010000072.1 coordinate 13,054, forward strand.
GTTATCTCAGCCGTGAGGAGCTGGAAACGTTCAGCGCGGACGAGCGCTTCCCGCTGCGCGGCTGGGAATACTTCGTCAGCCGGTTGAAAAATAGGGATTAGGAATTGGGAATTAGGAATTAAGAAAGGAATGAAAGATGAGTGATGCGATTTCGTCCGTGGATTTCGTGCGACAGCTCAAAAAAGAGATTCAGGCGTTTCCCAAGATTCGCATCAAACATCCGTTTTTAAAAGCGGTTTGCAACGGCACAGCGACCATGGAGCAGATCCGCGCCTGGGCGATCCAGGATTATCAGTTCCGCGCCGCCGTGCCGCGCATCTCCATGCTGCGCTATTTGGCGTGCAGCGATCCGGAGATCGCACAAAAACTTTGGGGTGTCGTCGAGGAAGAAACCCGCGGCATGGACACGGGCACCGCAGGCCACAACCAACTGGCGATCCGCTTCGCCGAGTCCATCGGTCTCACACGCAGCCAGCTCGACAACGCCGAGCTTCTCCCCTCCACCGCCGCGCATCTCTATTACGTCGAACTGATCATTCACACGCTGCCGTGGTTCGTCGTCATGGCGATCCAGATCGGCGCGGAGGGAACCTTCGGTCCGGCGGCGGCGGCTCTAGGTCACGGCTTTATCAAAAACTATAATATGAAGCCGGACGACGTCCAGTTTTTTACCGTACACACGGAAGCCGACGAAGAGCACGGCAACCTCGCGGAGGAAATCGCGGTCCGCTACATCACCTCGCCGGAACTTCAAGAATTAACCCGTAAACACACCTTCCGCCGTATGGAACTTCTCTATGACATCTGGGACGCGGGTTTGGCGGCGGATCAATAAATGTGACCTATCATCGGCCCGCGCGAGTCTCTCTCCGGGCCGATGCGATACGTCTGTGTTTCGCGGCACGAGAGTGCCGAGAGAGCCTCCTGAAGTACGCCTGATGCTTCCTCGTCCCACGCATCGGCCCTTCGAGAAACCCGCGGACGGGCCTTGATGCCTAGAACACGCTTCAACCCCGAAACTTTTAAACCCTTTAACTTTCCTACAAGTCGAGCGTGCTTTCAGCGAAGAGATCCTCGATCTTCACTTTTTCCTTGGTGAGTCCCTGCTCGTGTGAGTAATCGACAAGACGTTCGAGCATCGGCCGGTTGGCGTTGACGCCGTAGGCGAACGGATCGTCGCCCACGATCTCTCGTGTCATCGCGAGATATTCACGGCCGAAAAACAGCGCCGACGGGATGCGCTCAAGAAGCTTCTCCGCCGCCAGCGCCTTGGCCTTTACGAATCCGCTGTACAGGTTGAATGCGACCCAGGGATATTTGCGATAGATGGCGCCGCGGATGATGTAGGTATGGTTTGCGGGCAAGAAACCGTGCTTTTTGAAAAAACGCCCGCTCTCCGCCATGCGGTCGGGAAAAAGGAGATTGACTTTGCTCCAGTCGCCGCTTCCGGGGATGCGGCTCGAACGATCGACGACGCTCGCCGATCTCGTCCACGGACCGACGACGGCCGCCGCGTCCAGCTCGCGATCGAACAGCATCGACGCCAGGCTCTTGTCCGGCGGGATGCGGTGAAAGGAGATTCCCGGCGGCGGCGTGAAGCCCGTCGCGCCGCCGTGGCTCAGCTCTTCGCTCCGCTCCATATACCAGTGGACTTTGTACTGCGAGACGCCGAAGTCGTGCTCGAGAATTCCCCGGGTCCACAGCGCGGCGGTTTGCTGGTACTCGGCGACGCCGATGCGCTTGCCGACGAGGTCGCCCGGCTCTTTGATGCCCGAGTCCGCGTGGTACGCGACCTCGAGGTGAAACAGCCGCCGGCTCGGAAAGACTGGGATCGCGACCATGTCCACGCCACGCGAGCGCGCGATGAGGTACGACGACAGCGACATCTCGCCGACGTCGAATTCGTGAAATTTAAGCTGGCGCCAGAAAGTCTCGCCGGGATGTGAATAGGTGGGGATGAGATCTATTCCTTCCACCTCGACCGTGCCGTCCATCAGCGGCTCGACGCGCTCGTAAGGCGGAAACAAAACTTAAATTTAATTTTGCCATGCCTGTCGTCTACTACCGTTGAAGCACCCAGGTCAAGGCGTGGGATCAGCCGTCCACCCTTCGACACGCTCAGGGCGAACGGCTGAACTTTGACGTGCTGGCGACTCCCGTTCATGCAGCTTGTCGAAGCATGGAACGTTTTACGCTTGACGTTTCGAGTCCTCTTCACCTATTTTCGGACCATGTCGAACGCCTTTCGTGATTTCGAGCATGCCGGATGGGAGAGCGTGGTTGCCGGGTATGACCAATCGTTCGGCAGCCTAACGACGCAAGCGATCGAGCCGCTGCTGGACAGCGTCGGCGCGGGTCCCGGCGTAAGTTTGCTCGACGTGGCGACCGGGCCCGGTTACGTCGCCGTTGCCGCCGCCAGAAGAGGCGCTATCGTTATCGGCATCGATTTCTCTGCGCCGATGGTTGCTGAAGCAAAGAAAAAATACCCGTCGATCGACTTTCGCGAGGGCGATGCCGAAGCCTTGCCGTTCGCCGACGGAAGCTTCGATGCCGTCGTGATGAATTTCGGCATGCTCCATCTCGCCCGGCCGAACCAGGCGATGAGCGAGGCGCGCCGTGTGCTACGGGCCGGCGCGCGGTTCGCTTTCACGGTTTGGGCAAAGCCCGTGGAGACGGCGGGCTTTGGCATTACGCTCGGCGCGATTCCGGCTCACGGCGATATAAATGTGGCTTTGCCCGAAGGACCGCCTTTCTTTCGCTTCAGCGATTGGGACGAGTGCGCTCGGTCTCTCCTCGAAGCTGGCTTCGTCGATCCCAAGGTTAAGAAAATTCCGCAGACTTGGCGGCTTTCTTCCGCAGATTCTTTATTCCAGGCCATGCAAACCGCCACCGTGCGGACCGCCGGCTTGCTGTGCCGTCAGACTCCGCAGGCGCTCAAACGCATCCGGGGAATGATGGCGAATACCAGCCGCCTTTACGAAAATAATGGCGTCTTTGAGTTGCCCATGCCCGCCATTCTTGCGTCGGCCGTGAAACCGTGAAGACAAAAGTGAAAGGGAGGCTAACCGTGGTGAAACGAAAGGCGCTGTATCTGGGATTCGTGGTTCTTCTCATGACCGGCTTCTATCCAGCTTCACCCTGGGCCCAGGGCTTCAAGCCGAGCCGCCCGGTCGATTTGGTAGTCCACAGCGCGCCGGGCGGCGGCTCAGATGTCTTTGCCCGCGCAGTGATCGAGATGGCGGAGAAAGAAAAACTTCTCCACCAGCCGATCCGGGTCGTGAACAAAACGGCCGGGGCGGGTGTGGAAGCGATGGCCTATCTGGTGGAGAAAAAAGGCAACGACCATACGATCGCCGTCTTCACCAATACCTGGGTGGCCACGCCGCTGACAAGTAAACAGGCCCAGTACACCGTCAAGGATTTGACGCCGATCGTCCGCCTGGTTCTGGAGCCCACGATCGCCGTGGTCAGGGCGGACTCTCCCTACAAGAACATGAACGATTTCGTCGCGGCGGCGAAGAAAAATCCGGGCGGCCTCAATCAGGCCGGCGGCTCGGCGACGGCCATCGAGAGCCTGACCGGTCTCTTGATCCAAAGCGCCACCGGGGTCAAATGGAATTTCATCTCCACGCCGGCGGTCAAAGACAGAATCAGCAATCTTTTGGCCGGGAACGTCCAGATTATCATCCCGCAGCCGCAAGACGTGAGAGAGCACATCCTCGCCGGAAGGTTGCGGCCGATCGCCGCTTTCACGGAAAAACGCCTGGCCGTCTTAGCGGACGTTCCCACGATCAAAGAGCAGGGCATCAACATGGCGATCATCGCCAACGCGCGGGGCTTCCTCGCCCCTCCGGGCGTGTCGAAAGATGTCGTCGGCTACTGGGAAAATTTCTTTACCGGTTTGATCAAAACGGCAAGTTGGAAGAAGTACCTGGAGGATAACCAGGTAGAAGACGTGTTCCTTAAGGGCGCCGATCTTGCGCCATTTTTCGATGAGCAAATCGAGCTTATGCGTTCCGTCCTTCAGCAAGCGGGTGTCAAAGTCGAGCGCTAGGGATCGCTACCCCGCACTGACAACCCAAAGCGCCTTTATCTCCTGGAGCTCGGGCTGTGGTTCGACGCGGCCCGACGCCGGATTCACTGTTATAGTTTTGCCGGGAAGCGCCGATTTTCTGGCGCTCACATGCCGGGGAGTGTCGAAAACCCTAACCTCCTGCTCAACAAACCATTCATAAACTTTTTTTACAGCCATGAAGAGGCGTGGATCGGGTTCGTCAATATTAAGAGGGACAGAAAATTGGTCATCGCTATCTTGCCTGTGACGGTTTGCGTCATTAGACGCGATTGATACAGGGTAAAATTTACCATCCTGTTTACACTAGAGGCTGCTTAAAAGTCGGGTCGGTGCTTCGACAGGCTCGGCACGAATGGGAAATCTTCAAGTTTTTTAGTTCTTCCTTCGTTCACCCTAAACAGCTTGAAGGGTGAACGAAAGGTTTCAGCAGCCCGCTAGGCCGTTGGCATGCTCATTGCTCGTTGTAAGTGACAGAAGTTGGATTAATGCCGGAGGTTGCGATGCTTTTGTTTGGTTCTCTGCTGATTTTGCTTGCCTGGCTGATAGCGATCGAGCGGTTGGATAAGACCTCCGCCGCCAAAAGACGGCAGTCCGGCGACCGAATCTAACTGGTGGTACGACGCGATCCCGGATTAGGAGGAATCCCGGCAATGGTTTACGTTGTCAAGTTTAGACCCAAAGGCGATGGTAAGAGTCCCGACCGTAAGGTTGCCCGAACCCTATTTGCCGAATCCGCCGCCAAGCCGAGCCGAGAAAAGGCGGCCGAGCTTCTTACCTCGGTCACGGGCGGCGACTTCTTGGAAGAGACGATCGAGATTCGCGAGCTTAGAGATTTTGACCCGATCGAAGTCAAAGGCCAGGGAGGCACGGTTTTTTCTCTGTAAAGGCCGGGCTTTCGCTATTGAGAGGTTGGATTAACATTTCAGACACCCGTATTTGCTGCCGTGGCGCATTTTTCGCAATTCCTTAAACTCTACGATTTACGCGCCGAGACCCGTCTGCTTGCCTTCATTCTTGTAACCTCAGAGCTCTTGGCTTTCATCTGCCTCCTTTGGCCCCTCGTGTAAACCATTTCCTCTCTCACTCGTCTAATAAAGGCCAGAAAGGAGAGCCCGAGATGGATCAGTCCAAAACGATCTTGGCAGGCGCCTTAATGGCGTTACTTCTGACCTCGATCAGCGGATGTGTCTATTATGTTCGCGGGCCTTACCCATTAGTAACCGTTCGCGATCCCTACTATCGCGATTATCGCGACTGCCGTTATTACCGCGATTGTTAGAGAATAGTCATCGGCGGCCACTCACCAAAAAGCTTTGACCGATTTGAGAAGGCCCGAGTTTATCAAACTCGGGCCTTTTTTTGTGCGCCGCCGGGTTTCTACCCTAACTTATTTTTAACCGTTTTGGCTGATTGTTCGTCTAATAAGGCGAAAGGGGGGTAGAGAGATGAAAAAGGCAAAAAGGTTAATAACGGCTGCTCTGGTGATAATGTTCTTAGGTTCTCTTGCGGGATGTATCATCGTAGATAGAGGCGGCTACCGCCGGCATTACCACCAGGGATATTATAATCGTTAGCTCGAATTGATTCGGAAACCGTTTAAACAGGAGGTGAAAATGGCGGCGAAGATAGATTCCGCCACGTGTCGGAAGCGGCCGAAGAAGCATTGAGCCGCACAAGATTCGTGGTATATAGTCCGACATCATTATGACAAGGAGGGGGCTATGCGTTGGTTCCAAACGACTTTGGCAACGGCATTATTCGGGTTCCTGGTCATAGGCGTCGTGTCCGATGCGAGCGCGGGAGAATATAGGCGCAGCCTGTGTCGCAGAGGCGATCGCTTCATTATTCAGGACCTTGACGTGACTCCGGACCCGCTCCTCGAGGGACAGCGCATCCGCGGCTGGAAGGTTAGGGTACGCTCGGAGGCCAATCGAGAATGCGACACCGAGATCGAGATCCGAGAAGGAGACGAGGTTGCCGGCGGCCCGCGCCGTTATACGCTCCGGCCCGGGATCAATGAAATCGAGATGCCAGCCGTGGAGCGATACCGCTTCCACCGCGGCGAGCATTGCTTCACCGTCGTCGTGGACCTCGAAGGGACGCGCCGAAACGTGGATGCGGACCGCCGGTTTTGCGCGCGCCAGCGACCGGCCTGGTCGTTGCGCGAGTGGGGTGATCGTCCCGGGGGTCGCTGAGTCAATCTCCTTACGACTCGTTCCAGTTTCATAAATGCAGAAAAGGCCCGGATCGTTTCGATCCGGGCCTTTTTTTGACGCTTGAAGACCCCGTGTGCTTCTCATAAGATCGGCCCGCCGAGCGATGATCGTCGCCGCGAGAAACCTCATGCATTTTTACATGAATGTTCTCACAACTTACTTTTCCGACCTCGATCCGCCTTACGACGTATACTATCGGCAAATCCTCGAGCAGATTGAGCTGGCCGAAGAGTTGGGTTGGGAATGCTTCATGTTGAACGAACACCATTTTCTCGGTTACGGCGGATTGGTGCCTGATCCGGCGGTGCTGCTCGCCGCCGCGGCGGCGCGGACGTCGCGCATTCGTCTCGGTCCATGCATCGCGATCTTGCCGCTGCGCCACCCGCTTCAGAGCGCCGAGGAATATGCGATGGTCGATGCCCTAGCGTGGGGCAGGCTCGAGTTCGGAATCGGCTCGGGGAACACGGAATTGGATTATCGCGTCTACGGTATTTCAGCGGGGGAGAGGCAAGAGCGCATGGAGGAAGCGCTCGCGGTGATTCTCAAAGCATGGTCCAGCGAGCGCTGCAGCCATCAGGGAAAGTTTTGGCGCTTCGAGGAGATCACGCTCTACCCCAGGCCGGTGCAGCAGCCCCATCCGCCGATCTGGGTGGCGGGAACCTCCGCGCGGACTTTAGAATGGGCCGGGCGGCACGGCTATCACATCATGACCGTCGGCCATCCGCACCCGCCGGATAAAGTGCGCGCCGGCGTCGAGGCTTGGAAGCGCGGGTTGAGTGACGGGGGATACGATTCCCGCGAGCGCCGCTGCCAGTTTCACGTAAGGACGCACGTGAATGAGACCAGCGAGAAGGCCCGAGCCGTGGCTGCTCCGGCAATCACGCGATACGACGCGATCTCCCGAATCGGCCGCAAATCATCTCTTGTGGAGACGGACAACTACGATTGGGAAGGAATGCTGGCCGCGGGCCGTAATCTTTACGGCGACCCGGAAGAGTGCATTCAAATTATCCACGGCGCGATCAAGCATTATTATTTCGACACGCTTACGACGACTTTTAATTTTGGCGGCATCCCGCACGAAGAGATCAAAAAATCGATGCGCCTCTTCGCCAAGGAGGTCATGCCGGCGTTTCGCTGAGACTGAGGGGAGGCGGAAAGCAAGCGGGTCACGGCTTCGCCTTCGCTGCCAAATCTTTCTGCGCTTCGCGCAGCAGGCTGAAGTCGGCGACGTCGGAGGGCGAGACCTCGCGGGTCATCTTGGCGGCGTTTCTCGCCTGGTCGATGACGAGCTTCAGGCCGTCGTCGGGAACGTTGCCGTCGAGGTTGAAAAGGTTTCTCAGGCCGTCGTAGGACTGGTAGGCAAACTCCCGCTCGACTTTGCCCCAATCGACCAGAAGCTGGACGGCGCCGTCCCTGTTCGCGTGGATGTAGCGGTTGGCCCTGAGCGTCGCCCGGATGACGCGCTTCACCTCGTCGGGACGCTCTTTGGTTTTCTTCGTTGTGGCGCCGAGCCCAAGATAGGGCAGATTGAAGAATTCCTGCGCCCTGGCCACCACGTTGTAGCCGAGCTTCTCCATCTGCGCGTCTGCAGGAGGAGAAGTGATGATCACATCCACCGCCTTTGCCTTCAGCGCCGTAATCCGCGCCGCGTCCGAGCCCAAGGCGAGCACTTTGATCTCTTTTTCCGAGTCGATGCCGAAGTGCTTGAAGATCAAGCGGGCGGCGACTTCCGGCGTCGCGCCATAGGAGCTTACGCCGAGAGTCTTTCCCCTGAGATCCTTAACCGGCTTGAATTCGGACCGGGCGATCAGAACCAGCGGCCAGTTGGTCATGAACCCGGCCACGATCCGCATCGGCAATCCGGCGATGGCGCCGCCCACCACTGCGGCGAAGAGCTGCGAGTAATCGATATCGCCGGTGGCCAAGGCGGTGATCGATACGTTGGGGTTCATGCGGATGATCTCGGCGTCGATTCCTTCCTCTTTGAAGAAGCCTTTCTTTTGCGCCGCGGCCGAGGTGAGATTGGGCATGTTAGGATTGGACACGGCGATCCGTATTCGGTCGATCGCCGGGGCCGATGAAGGGGTCGCCAGAAAAATCGCGACGCAAAGCGCCAGCCGGAAGCACATGGTCGGCGCCCTCAGCGCTGCTGGAAAATCTCGTCGCCGCTGTAGCGGCGGATCGTATCGACTCTGACCAGCACGCCGTAGCCTTTACGCTCCGGATCCTTGTCCAGCTCTTCTTTGATCGTCCGCTCCATGATCTTCGTGCGCATCTCGCCTTCCTTGAAGATCGTGGCCTGGCCGTAGAAGCGCCAGCCGACGCGCGTCGATGAGTCGAAATAAATCATGCAGACTTGGGGATTCTCCTCGATGTTTCGCGTGCTCAGGCCGCGCGACCGGTCCCAGAAAGCCAAGTGCTCGTCGTCCCAGACATAGGTGCTGCCGCGAAAGCTCAGGTCGGGCGCGCCGGTTTTCGAACTGGTCGCCCAGACGCAGGTCTTTTTCTCGGTCAGGGCATTGCCGATGCGCGTCCTCATCTCCTCGGTTATTTTGATCATCTGCGCCCCTATGAATGCGTTTTGCCGAACGAGTATTAGAAAGCCGGCGGCCCGTCAAGGCCGGGTCGTGCCGTCGCAGGAAAAAGCCCGCTGGGACACGGGTAAAAAAATCAATGGAAAGTCATGCCGGTTTACCGCGAGCCCGGGGCCGGCGATGGGTTTATCGTCTGCCGCCGAACGAGCGCCGAAACATCGGGCGTTGAAAGCTCTCCTGCGTGGCTGCGGATTGCTTCAGCATTTTGGCCGTCTTGTTGCCCATGACGTCGACAACGTGAACGTCCATCATGTGGTCTCGGGTACTCTTGATCTTCTGCCGCAGGGCGTTTTTCCGCACGACGTCCTGAGCGGCCGCAATCAAATCCTCAAGCGACAGCGAAACGGTGGCATGCCGGCCGCGTAGGGAGAGTTGGACGGTAAATTTTGCTCCTTCGGACTGGGGGCTGTCTCCGGCGGTGTAGTCGAGATTCTTGTCGATGCTGCGGATGATCCCTCTAAGAATAGCTTCGTTTTCCTTCAATACTTCACGTCCACTCATGCTCACCTCCTTGTGATTGAGCGAAAAAAAACCTTAACCGCTCAAAGCTGTCAATTTCAAAAAGTCTTACGTACAAAAAAGACTTTACGGGATTGCCGCCGAAAGTTCAATCTGTCTTCGCGCTGTTTTTCGTCATTCGCCTTGCCTCCGGCTCGCCGCCTCTTTTCTCCTTGACCCGGTCAGACGCTTGCCATATTTTGACCACTTTGGAAGCACGACAATGCCAGGAGACGTTGAAGAATGAACATCGATCTACATTCTCATTTTTTTCCCGTCGAAGCATTCCAGAACGCCGGCAAATACCGTGACAAGGCGCCGCGGGTCGTCTTGCAAAACGGCCGCTTGAGCGTGACCTCGGGCGGCGGCATGAGGAGAAATCTGGCCGAGGGCTCCTACGACGCGGCGGCGCGCATCAAAGATCTCGACAAAATGAATATCGACATTCAGGCGATCTCGCCGTCGCCGATTCTGTTGTTCTACTGGGCGGAGCCCGCGGCCGCCGCGTACTTCTCGCGCCTGCAGAACGAGGCGCTCCAGGCGGTCGCCGAGCGCCATCCGGACCGCTACGTCGCCTTCGGCAGCGTGCCGCTCCAAAGCGTCCCCGAGTCGATCGCGATCGCCGAGGAGGCGAAAAGAATGGGCCTCAAAGGGCTGGAGATCGGCACGGCCGTCGGGGGCAAACTACTCGATGACCCGATTTTCGCGCCGTTCTTCGAAGCGGCCGAGTCCCTCGATCTGCTGTTGTTCGTCCATCCGGTCGAGGACGGCATCGACAGGGAGGACCCGATCAACGGGATGCTCGGCAATGTCCTCCACTTTCCCTTTAGGACGACGCTGATGATCGAGCGGATGATTCTCAAGGGTATGTTCGAGAAGCACAAAAACCTCCGCTTCTGTCTTTCTCACGGCGGCGGTTTGGTCGCTTACAATATCTGGCGGCTCGATCACGCCTTCGGGCAACGGCCCGAGTTCAGGAAAAACATCTCGCAAAAGCCCTCGGCGTATCTTAAGAAAATCTACTTCGATACGATCCTCCACTCGGTCGCGGCGATCGACTATTTGATCCGCGCCGTCGGCGCCGATCGCGTCGTGATCGGAACCGACTATCCGATGGCGATGGGCGATTTCGATCCGGTCGGGAGGATCAAGGAATTAAAAATTTCCGCAGAGGAGCGGAGCGGGGTGCTCGGCGGCAACGCGGCCAAGGCGATAAAACTCTAGGCGAGAGTCCAAAGACTTCGGAAAAAAAAAGGCAGAACGAGGAATCTATGAGTGAATCCGGAATGGCAGCGGCAATGCGGCAAAAAGGTCCGCTCGTGTGGCTCGACATGGATCAGAAGGAGCTCGACGACGCCTACGACCAGGCCGTCTGGGCGCCGAACCGCGAGCATATCGCTGAGCGCCGCCGGCTCGCGAGCGAGCGGACGATCGCCCGCATCGGCGCGCCCGAGCGCGCGGCCTACGGGCCGACGGAGATCGAGAAGCTTGACATTTATAAAACCAAGCGGGCGAACGCGCCGGTCATGATTTTCATTCACGGCGGCGCGTGGAAGGGCGGCACGGCCCGGGACTCGGCTTACATGGCGGAGATGTATCTTGCCGCGGGCGCCCACTTCGTCATCCCCGACTTCGTCTGGGTGCAGAACGCGGGCGGCAGTCTCATGACGATGGCCGACCAGGTGCGCCGCGCCGTCGCCTGGGTCTACAAAAACGCCGTGAGCTTCGGCGGCGACCCGAACCGTCTCTATGTCTCCGGCCATTCCTCGGGCGGGCATCTCGGCGGCTGCGTCGTGATCACCGACTGGCAGAAGGACTTCGGCCTGCCTGCCGACATCGTCAAAGGCGCCGTGCTCATCAGCGGCATGTACGACTTGAAGGCCGTGCGGCTTTCCAAACGGAGCAAATACGTGAACCTCGACGACGCCACGGAGGAGGCGCTCAGCGCGCAGCGGCACATCGATAAAATAAATATGCCGCTCGTCGTCGCCCACGGCACGCTCGAGACGCCGGAGTTTCAACGCCAATCGCGCGAGTTCGCCGCCGCCGTAAAAGCCGCGGGGAAGCCGGTGGAGTTTTTCGTCGGCGAAGGCTTCAACCACTTCGAGATTCAGGAGACGATGGCGAACCCGTTCGGCCTCGTCGGCCGGGCGGCGTTGATAATGATGGGACTAAAAATCGGGGAGGCGTGAGGGCAATGGCAACGAAAATTACGACGCGGTTTCGTGAGCTGTTGAAAAAACCCGAGCTGCTCGTCATGCCCGGAGGCTTCAGCCCGCTCCACGCGCGCATGGCGGAGGCGTTGGGCTACGAAGCTTTCTTCATGGCGGGCTCGCAGATCGCGGCCTATCTCTACGGCCAGCCCGACGTCGGTCTGATCGGTCTCGGCGAAATGGTCGAAGCGGCGCGCCGCCTCTCCGCCGGCAGCCACATCGCGATTTTCGCCGATGCCGATACCGGCTACGGCAACGCCGTGAACGTCTACCACACGGTCCAAGAATATATTCGCGCCGGCGCCGCGGGACTCCACATCGAAGATCAGGAGGCGCCGAAGAAATCGGGAACCCAGGCCGGGCGGCGCTTGATCTCCGTCGAGGAGGCGATCGGCAAGTACAAAGCGGCGGTCGCGGCGAAAAACGAATTGGATCCGGACTTCGTCATCGTCGCGCGCTGCGACTCGATCGGTTCGGAAGGCGGGAGTTTCGAGAATGCCGTGGAGCGGTCGACCGCTTACGTGAAAGAAGCCGGCGTGGATGCTATTTGGGTGAACACGCTGCGCTCGCGCGAAGAGATAAAAGACGCCTGCCGGAGAATTCCCGCGCCGGTCATCGCTCCGTACTACGGCCCGCCGCCGTCGCCGACGCTAGAGGAGTTCCAGCAGCTCGGCGCCGCCGCAGTTCTTTTCCCGAGCCTCACGACGGCGCACGGGCTTCAAGCCACGTGGGAGCTGATGCACGACTTCAAAGAGCGCGGCCCGGCTGCGCTGGAAGAGTGGAACGCCAGGGCGCAGAAGAGCAAATGGGGCGTCGTGCCACGCGCGCAGGAGCCGCTGCTCGACACCAACAAGATCCGTAAGCTCGAAGAACAGTTCATCCCCGAATCCCTCCAGCGCGACTACGACAAAACGTTCGGGCATAAGAAGCACTGAGCGATCAAGCTGAATCGCCGCGCTTATCGTCCCTTCGCGGCAATCCTGGTTGGTTGTCTCCTGTTCCTCGTTTCGTTTAGTGGGGTGAATGACAAGCCAAATGCCGCGTAAGCTCAGCTGTCGATTCCGCATCCGCCACGACGAGCTCGACTCTTTCGGGCACCTCAACAACGCCGTTTGCGTCAAGTACCTGCAAGAGGCGGCGATTCAGGCATCCGCGGAACCCGGCTACGGACTTCGCTGGTACGAAGAACGCGGCACCGGATGGGTCATGCGCCGGCTGGAAATTCGCTACCACCTGCAAGTCCTTTACGGTGACGAGTTGCAAGTGACGACCTGGTTATCTGAGCGTGGAAGAGTCGACTGTTTTCGGGAATACGACGTCAGGCGCTCTGGCGACAATGCTCGTGTGGCTCGTGCGCGTGCTCACTGGGTCTATGTCGATACGAAAACCGGACGACCGGTGCGCTTGCCGGAGGAATTCATCGGCGCCTTTTCACCGGCCGGAGAGGCGGAAGATTTGGGCATACGCGCGTATAAGTCCAAGAAGATCGAGAACTGCTACCGCTACCTATCCGCGCGCCGTGTCCAGACGTACGAGCTCGATCCCATGGGGCGCGTTCACCACGCGGTGTTTCTCAACTGGATCGAGCAGGCTTACTATGACGCCATCCGCGCCGCCGGCCACCCGCTGGAGCAATTGCGCGCGGGCGATTGGGCGGTCTTTCAAGGAGGGCACGACATCGAGTACTTCGCTCCCGCGCGCGACAACGATGCCGTCGAGATCGTGAGCTGGATTTGCGAAATCGGCAAAGTGCGCGGCGCGTGGATTCACGAAATTTACAACGCCGGCAACCGGAAGCTCCTCGCGCGTGATTATTCCCTGGGGATTTTCGTCAATTCCCAAGGCAAGCCCACTGCCGCACCGCAGGATCTCGTCGATGACATATTACGAGGGCCGAAAAGTTGAGGGACGAGAAAGCATTCTTATCCACATTGTGCTTGCCTCAATTCTAATCGCGTGCCCGCACCTTGCGCCTGTCTTATGAGGCACGCCCGAATCCTCCTGCGCGACTACGACCAAACTTTCGACCATAAGAAACACTCAGCGGTCACGATGAAGGTAATCCAGGCCTAGGTAATCATTCCGGTTCTTATCGTTCATAGGTAGTGCCGATATTATAAGGTAACCTTTTTTGGGATAATCCTGAATCAGGTTTACTATCGACGAATGGTTTTAGAGAAAGTAGTCGAAGTAAAACGAGCCAACTATGGAGGAACTGAAGAATGGAAGCCAAGTACTATCTGATTGAGGTTGATGATGGACTGGAGCCGTTCGCTCAAGGACCGTTCAGTACGGAGGTCGAGCGAGATGAGATTGCTAAAGAAATACACGCCAGCCAGAACGAAAATGATTACCTCTTTTGGGCCGATGTCCAAGAAAGCGGAGTATTAACCGTTGGCTCCTACGCGGCGGCGTTCCTTTCAGGTGAATCGATAACCGATGAAAATTAACCCGGATGTCCCGAACGAAGTCTGAGATACCAACGATAGATATCACTGTACTTGTAAAAGAGACATACGTCGCTTAGGCCACTAGCACGAAAGGTTCTCCTGTTGATTTGTCGAAGAAAAGCTTCTTCCCGCTCTGCGTCAGCAACGATGCCTGCGCGAGGCAGTTTGAAATCAACGTGAACGTCGTTGAATCGGAGAAGCCCGGAGTAGATCGGTGTGGAGTGTTCGATTTCAAACGCCGCAGTTAATAAATTTTGCGTTGGATGAATCCAAAGAACGTCTATGAGAGGCAAACAAGCTGCGGGCGAATACCTACCGGTTGACGGAACATCACTAGCCAAATCAAAGCGAGTTACAATACTCCAATCCAGAAAAGGTCTGTCATTCATCGGAATATATACGGAATGACCGGTCAAACTACCTATTGAGCCTACTATCGTCTGCATCTGATGATGCGAAAATTCGGCAAGTAGGGCTCATCTTCTCCTAGAACAACCGCGCGGAGCCCAGTGAGACCGAAGTACGCATCCACACCGAATCTCCCCGCGCGGACGATGTGGAGATCAGTTCCCTCGTTATTTGAGTATATGTGCACCTTGTACTGGCCATCGCTGGCAGGCTCGACAGACCGAAAGACAGCCGCAAACCGTTCGAATGGTATGAGTAGCGGTTCTCTTTGACCTTCCCACAAAAAGGCCATGAAAGAAGGAAAACCTTCCAGCAGTGCGATGTCTCCTTGTCGTAGCCCAAAAAATGTTGAACCGTCATTGTGACTTTGGAGTATCGAACGTATACCCGTGCCTTGTTGCGGATTGTGAACAGCGATGCGCTTGTTCCGATTCGCTGTAATCTTCCAAATTCCCGTTCAAGCAGCAGCAAGAACTCTGATCGTACCGGGGAAGCCATGAGAGCGTAATTTACACTATGCCCCCTTGCCCATCAACGGATTTCTCACTCAACTCGGGAGCCGTCGCTGTACACGCTCCGCCTTGATGCTGTCGCTATCTTCTACTTTCCTTTGCCAGTGCTATGCTGGCCATGAGTCAACAGACGCATGGAGGCGTGATATGGCCAAGGAGCATCTGGAAATTTATTTGAACGATCATTTGGCGGGGTCGGTGGTGGCGCTGGAGCTGCTGGAGGATCTCGAACGAGAAGGCACGGGGATAACGAAGTCGCTGGCGGAGATCAGGGCCGATATCGAGGCGGATCGACAGGAACTGCTGGCTCTCATGCGCAAATTAGGGATAGAAGAGAGCCGCACACGCAAAGTGAGCGCCTGGCTGACGGAGAAGGTCGCGCGCATCAAGATGCGGGTCGATGATAAGGCAAGCGGCTCGCTGCGCCTGCTTGAAAGCCTGGAGGCCATTGCGCTCGGCATCCATGGGAAACTCGCGCTGTGGCTAGCGTTGAGCACCACATCCGAGATCGCCGCGGAGCTTCGGGGCGTCGACTACGAGCGCCTGGCGCATCGCGCGCAGGAGTAACGGCAGCGCGTGGAGGTGCTTCGACTGAACGCCGCCAAGGCCGCGCTTGCTTGACTAGACACCCTCCACCGCGCTTGACGCCGATCCTCAATCCGGCCTATTTTAAGTTTTATTCGACTGATCAGATCGTCCAGTCATCTGTCTCAGTGAAGACAAGAAGAAAATATCCCTAAGATGCGTAAGCACGACAAGAGCATATTTATCAGCCTTATCGCCTCGGCGCTGCTCGCGGCTCAGATCGCATGCGCGCCGGCCGCCGCGCCGAAGTTACAGAGCGCCGCGTGCAAGCTCGGCGACTCCGTCGCGGAATACCGGAACCTCAGTCCGGCGCAACAGACTCAGCTCGTCGAGAAATACCGGCAGCAGTACTCGCCGGCATTGGAAAAAGTCCGCGCGGCGCTGAAGGCGCCCCATCCGGATCCCCCGTTTCGCGTGCTGGCGCGCCTGAAAGTCGTAGACAGCATTCAGGAAAAAATTTCGCGTAGAAAGTATAACTGCCTCTCGGAGATGACCGACATTGCCGGCAGCCGCATCGTCATCCCGAGTTACGCCGCCCTGCCGCTGGTCACTGAGAATATCGAACGCGCGCTCAAAACCGTGGAGAAAGAAGACATGATCACCGACCAACGCGGGACCGGTTACCGCGCAATTCACTATCTTGCCGACGTCGACGGCCGCATCGTCGAAATCCAAATCCACACGCATCGCGGCACGATATGGGCGGAGGCATCGCACCGGCTCGTCTACAAGGGCCCATTTTCCCAGGACAAGGCGGTTATCGCGTATCTCAACCGGCTGAGCGAGGCGATATTCTGGCTCGACTCCGGACTTTTGCGCGAGCTTCCCGATGTCCCCCAATCGCTGCCTGCCGAAGCCAGAGAGGATTTGAAGAAGGTGGTCGTGGGCGTGCGCGACTATGGATTGCAAAGCGCGTTCGAACTCAATCAGTTTTACGCCCAGCTTGCGCGGGAAATCCTGGAGCGTGACTCTTTCGACTTGGATGATGTCGTGGACATGGGCGGCTCCAGCAAAATGCGTAAATCGATAGAACAGAAGTCAACGCCTGAACGTTGATCAAAATGGCGGGAGGAAATTCGATGAAAGACTACGAGCCGGTTGAGATTCGCGGATATTTTCGCGCCTACTCGCATCTGCCGATCTGGGAGGTGCTGGACAAGGCCGGGATTTGGGAAAAGGTCGGCATCAAGATGCGCGGGATGGAATTCTGTGCGAGCCCGCCGGAGGCCGAAGGCGCACTGTTCGACGGCAAAATCGACTTTATCTCCGGCAATCACATCACGCCGTACGCGCTCGTTGGCCAGGGGAAGCCCATCGTCTGTATCGCCTCGCCGAGCAACAGCGTGCGCGACCGACTGGTGTCGCGCGAGCCGGTCGGCTCGCTGGCGGAGCTGCGCGGAAAAAAGATCGTCGATCTGGCGCTCAAAGGGCGCGTCGCTGGCTTTAATCACCTGCGCGGAAATCACATGCTGTATATCCTTCGCGCAGGGCTCAAGCTCAGCGACGTCCAGTGGGTGGAGATCGGCGAAGACATGTCGCCGGCGTTCAGAAAGCGCCAGTTCGAGCTGCTCACGTCGGGCAAGGCGGACGCGGCTTTGATCACCGGCGGGACGGCGCAGTTCGAAGAGGCGGGCTTGCACGTTCTTCCGCTCGATCCGCTGCCGATGATCAACGGCCCGACGCTCACGACCGCCCTCACGGCGCTGCAGCTAAAAGACCGCCTCGGCGAGCGAATGGTTAAAGCGATGGTCATGGGCATCCACTTCGCGCGCACGCATCGCGAAGAGACCGAGCGCATTCTCGACGGCTTAAGAAAACGAGAACCCGAAGCCGGCGGCCGCTACGAGAGCCTGACCCGGATGCCGATCAAGCCGTATCCCTCCCTTGAAGCGGTCGCGAACGCCTACGAGCTGTGCCTGATGAAAATTCCCGAGGCCAAGGCTTTCAGCCCGCTGGCGCTCTGGGACACGCACTACTTGCGCGAACTCGATCAAGCCGGCTTCATCGACGGGTTGTATAAAACATGAGGGCGGCCATAAAGGCCCATCTACGGCGTTGCGCTCCACCGACTCGCTCGACGTACTGAAAAAAGTACGCCTCCGCTCGTCGCTGTTCGCGCGCCTTGTAGCTGGGACCTTTCTGACCGCCCTCGAACCGGAGTTTCAAGATTAAAGAAGCGAAGTCCTCTAGAAGGTTCAATCCATTCCCGTAAATCTTCCATTGAAAAATTGTCAGCTCAAAAAAGGTTGTGCGTACGATTGATTGAGAGAAGACGGCAACTGGCACCGCCGCGGCGCATGACGGGAAAGGAGCGCCGCTGGCTCGACCCGAACAAAGGTCTCTTCAAAGTGCTTGAACGCCAGACGGACCGACTGGTGTCGCGCTTTGTTTTTCCCCACCTGCTCGGCCTCTGGCATCCCTACACCTGGCTTCTACCGCGCCGTTTTTGTCTGGCTGAAACTTCGCTCACACCCGTTGGGTGGCCGAGAGATCTCGCGCCGCTTAAGGTTCTATTGCTGTCCGACATTCATACCGGCGTTTTTCTCAAGGCGGAAATCCTGGCGGAGATCGTCGATTCCTTGATGGCGCTAAAGCCCGACCTCGCGGCGGTCGCGGGCGACGTTGTTACGGCGCGGGCGAGCGACCTCGATGGGTTTCTCCCCGCGCTCGCGCCGCTCGCGCGCGCGCCGCTCGGCGCCTGGTACTGCCACGGCAATCATGATTACTTCGGCCGCGATACGGAGAAGATTCGCGCGCGTCTAGGCTCGATCGGCATCACGACCCTCACGAACCAGGCGGTGGCGTTGGCGCACGGCGGCGGCAAGTTCGTTCTCGGCGGCATCGACGACCGCATCCTGGGAAAGCCCGATTGGGATCGGTTGTTGTCGCAGCACGGCCCGCCCCATCTTCTTCTGGCGCATAATCCGGATTCTTTTTACGACGCCGAGGCGCGCGGTGTTCCGCTGACGCTCTCGGGCCACACCCACGGCGGCCAGATCCGTTTCTGGAACGGCCCGCCGCTCGTGCGCCAGAGCCAGTTCTGTCTCGACGAGGGCGCCTACGCCTATAACTCGTCTCTCCTCGTCGTCTCGCGCGGCTTGGGAAGCGTGGGGCTGCCCTGGCGCTATGGCGCGGATCCCGAAGCGGTCATGATCCAGATAACAGGCCGGTGATAAAGGCTACGTGCCAACCGCCCGGCCGCGAGTCTCTCTGCGGGCCGATGCGATACGGCTGTGTTGCGCGGCACGAGAATTCTAAGAGAACATCTGAAGTACGCTTGATGCTTCCTCGTCCCACGCATCGTCCCTTCGAGAAACCCCCGGCCGGGCGGTTGGGCTCCAAACGCAGTCTATCTTGACCTCGCCGGTGGCGAGCTATGCGACGTGCTGAAAAGAGTACGCCTGCGCTTGTACTTTGAGCTTGACCGCATCGTAAGTTTGCAGTATGGCGGTGGCAGCAACGCAAAGGAGGTCTCATATGACGCGCCTTTGTCAGACCATGAAAACCAGTCTGCTGATTTCCCTGTTGGCGATTTTTTTTCCGTTCTTATTTCTCCACGCCGCCGAAGATAAGCCTTCCTGGCAGGTCGAGTGGGAAAAAACCGTTCGCGCCGCCAAGAAGGAAGGCCAACTGGTCAATTACGGCGGCGAGGAGATTACCCACTCCGATATCCTCAAAGCGTTCAACCAGGAGTATCCGGAAATCAGGGTCACGACTGCGAGCGGCCACGGCAGCGAGCTCGGCGCGCGCATCGTGGCGGAGCGCCGGGCGGGTAAATTCCTCGTCGATCTCTATTCCGGAGGCCCGAGCACGCCCTATCGCGTCCTTTATCTCAGCAAAGCCTTGGATCCGATCACGCCGCTGCTGCTCTTGCCGGAGGTCACCGACGTTTCGAAATGGTTTAGCGGGAAACACATCTACGCCGATCCCGAGAACAACTACCTCCTCTTGTTCGAAGGGAGCGTATCCGGCGGCGCCACGATCTACGTGAATAAAAATTTCGTCAACCCCGCGGAGATCAAATCCTACTACGATCTTCTGCAACCCAAGTGGAAGGGGAGAATTCTCTTCATGGACCCCAAGTCCAGCAGTCTCGGATTGAACGCCGCCACGTCCCTCTTCAACGATCCGGATCTCGGCCCGGAATTCTTGAAGCGGCTCTTCGGCGAGATGGACGTGACGATTTCCGGCAACCGGCGGCAAGGGACCGACTGGCTCGCCTCGGGGAAATTTCACGTCTGCTTTGCCTGCCGGGATACCGAGCGCGCGATCCAACAAGGGCTGCCGATCGGGGAGGTCGATGCTGCTTCCTTGAAAGAAGGCGGCAGCGAGATCGGCGGCGGCAGCAGCAGCGTTCTGGCTTTCTTGAACAAGGCGCCGCATCCCAACGCCGCCAAGGTTTACGTCAACTGGCTGCTCTCGCGCCGGGGACAAATCCTCTGGCAGAGAGTGATGAATAAGGTCGTCGTGGAAGGCTCCGATTCGATGAGAATCGATATTCCCAAGGACGACGTGCTGGCCGACGCGAAGCGGGTTCCTGGGCGCAACTACCGCGTGATCGGCTTTAGGGACCCGAAGTCGGTGCTCGCGTTTCTCGAAGCCACGTTGAAATAGGCTAGAGGCGTGAGGACTCTCGCCTCGCGCCTCTAGCCTCACGCCTGCGTTATCTCGGCGGGGGTGGAGGTGGGGTTGTTGGACCGGTAGGCGCCGGCGCTTCCCCGCCTTGCTCCTGGCGACGTTTTTGTTCTTCGCGCTGCTTCTGCAGCCGGCGCTGCTCCTGCAGTTGTTTCTGGCGCGCCTGTTCCTCCTGCGGTTGTTGCTGTTGCTGCTGCTGGCGTTTCAGCTCCTGGCGCTGCTGTTCTTTCTGGCTCTGCTGCTGTTGGCGCTGCTGTTCCTTGAGTTGTTTCTGGCGCTCTTGTTCTTGCAGGCGCTGCTGGCGCTCTTGGTCCTGCTGTTTCAGGCGTTCCTGCTCGCGCTGCTGCTGCTCTTCACGCTGCTGCTGTTGCCGGAGCTGTTGGTCTTTTTTCTGTTGCTCTTGTAATTGCTTCTGGCGCTCGCGCTCGTCTTGCTGCCGTTGCCGCTCCTGTTCACGGCGCTGCTCGGCGTCGCGCTGTTGTTGATCTCTCTGTTGCTGCTGTTGGAGCTGCTTTTCTTGTTTCTGCCTCTGCTGCTCCTCGAGTTTCTGCTTGCGTCCCTGCTCCTGCTTTTCGCGCTCTTGGTCGCGCTGCTGTTCCTGAAGCAGCTTCTCTTGTTTCTGTCGATCCTGCTCCTGCTGCTTCTTCTGACGTTCTTGGTCCTTCTGCTGGCGGTCATCGCGCTGCTGGTCTTTCTGCTTTTGCTCCTGGATCTCTTTTTGTTGCTTTTTAATCTGCAGCTCGTCGCGTTTTTGATCCTTCCGCTCCTGCTCCTGGACTTGCTTTTCCTGTTTCTCCGGTTGCCGCTCCCGTTTGCGCGGCAGGTCGGTGAGCACCGGTTCATCCCGCGTGGCGAGCTTTCTGCCCTTCGATGGAGTTACGGACCGTGGTGGAGGCGTCGATGGGCTCTCTTTCGCCGGAGCGAACCCGCCGCGCCCCTCGGCTGCGGGCCGAATTCGGGCACGCTGGTTGGCTTTGAATTCCTTGGCGCCGAGGCTTACGATCTCTTGCGGCGCCAGGGGTTGTCCCTTGCGCTCGCGGATCGCGCGCAACTTTTCTTCGAATCGTGGCGGCGGGGGCACCGGCGCGGTGCGCACGACGACCGGTCGCGAGAGAATCTTTTCCGATGGCCCCTGGATTTGGCGTCTCTGCCCTTCTTCAAAAGCCACGCGTATCGATTCGCGCCGCGGAATCGGCATGCTCCGCTCGCGCACGCGGACCGTGGTCACTTCCCTGATGATCGTGGTATCGCGCACGATTCGGGTCGTGACTCTCCGTGCGGAGACAAACGTCTCCTGATCGATCACGACGACGCGCGTGCGGTTCACGTACGTAACTTCCTCGACTCTCGCGCGCCCGCTCCACCAGGGCACGAAACGATCGCGCGGATGGAGCGGGAACCAGCCGACGTGGCCTCCGACGTAAACGATTTCGACGACGGCCGGGACGTACCTCACGACTCGGACTCTGCGTTCGACCGGCACCCAGTACCAACGGGAACGGTAATAGGTCCAGCGGCCGTAATGACACGGTGCCCAGCCCCATGGCTCTTCGCTGATCCAGGTCCAGCCCCATGGGTCCTGCCAAAACCAGTGGCCGACGGTGAAAGGCTGCCAGCCGACGGCGACTCGTGTGGGCGTCCAGGCGTAGCCGTACTCCGGAATCTCTTCCCATCGTCCGTGATCCGCCAGATCTTCGAGGCCGACGATGCGCTCGTTGGCGTACCGGTCCGCGTCCCGGTAGACGCGCTCGTAGCGTCCCTCGCGCTCGTCCACCCAGCGGTCGAACGCGTCCGCCGCGCGCAGGCCGACGATCTCATAGCGGGGTGCGTCTATGCCGGTGATGCGCATCTCCGCCTGCTCCACCGTCACCTCCCGGCCGTCCGCCGCGACGACCGCGGTTCCGCGCCGCACGATGACCCGCGTGTTGCCGTCGTCATCGACTTCGACGCGGTAGCGTCCCGGCGTGTCGAACGTCACCGCCACGTTGGGCGTGTCGATCTCGAAAATCTCGTCCGGATCGAGGCGCCGAATAATGACCGTCGCCGCGCCGTTGCCGAGATAGAATTGTTTGGTGTCGTGGGTGAGAGTGAGCGCGGTCAGATAACTTCCTCGCCCGATGCGGACGAAGTTGCCGCCCGGGAGTTGCAACTCGGCGCGTCCGTCCGGCGAGGAGTAGATCCTGTCTCCCAGCGTGAAGGGCACGTTGGTGATCGCAGTGTCCCAGTCGTCGGGATCGTCGCCGCGGCCATAGGACACCGCCCCCGAAATATACGAAATCCTGGCGACGGTCTGCTCGATGTCGTCGTCGTCGAATTCCTGTGCCGGCGCCGGCAACGGCGCATTCACAAACAGCATTAAGAAAGCCAGCGATGCCGCCAGACTCCGAAGGCTTAATTTTTTCGCTCCCAAAGAAATCATGCGATCCTCCCTCCCTCGCCGGCAATCCGTCGACACGATTCCGTATCCGGGGCCCTAAGTTATTTTCAAGCTTAGTGCGCAGTAAGGCGCAACACAATGGACCAGTAGGTTGGACGACTGGGTCGATAAGTTGGTTTACAGGTTTACCCCGCTCCGGTATCCACCTAATTGACACGTTTAGGTGCGAATTCCACAATAAACTACCCGGTGCGGCTTTATTCGCTCGCGAGGTGTGAATGGCGAGCGCGAAGAAAAAAAGGGAGGCGACTGAAATGGATCGGTTAAATCATGTTCGACAACGGTGTTTTTTGGCGTTGGCCGTCGTATTGATCTTTGACGGGTGCGCGGCGGAACTGGCCCGCAGACCAACTTTAGACGAGGCCCGGTCGGGGCAACGTCCGCAGGAAGGGGACGTCGTTTTGCAACCGGGTGAGGTGCGTGCCGAGGTCGCCGAAATCGATCGGAGCAGACGCGAGATCCGGGTTGTGTGGACCGATACCGGCCGCAGGGACATCCTTCCTTACGATGTCGCCTACACCCGAGTTCGATATCACGGTTTTGACTATTCTCCCGACAGTTTGGAGGCGGGCGATGTCGTAGCCTTTATGCCTATGCCTAATCCTCCGTCACGTCCCTATGTCGATACTATTATCCTTCAGTTGCCGGTCCAAGCGCGTGCCTCTTCGCCGTCAATCGCGCGGGGCGCTACTCCTCTGACGCCGCGACGCGATGTTATCGAGGGTACGGTCGAGCGGCTCGACTACGATCGCGGCGTGTTCGATGTGAGGCCCCGCTCCGGCGGTAGAACGGTGACCGTAACTCTTCCTTATAATGCCCGGGGAGTCGACGTGGATAACTTCCGCCGGCTTCGCCAAGGAGATTACGTCAGGATTGAAGGCGAGTTCGTTAATCCGGACAATCTGCAATTGATGGGGTTTCTCCGGTAAGTCCGCTGAAAAAGAATCACCCCTCTATAGTTCATCGAGATAGCGGACCATGCGCTCGCGCGTGGCGACGTCGGGAAGGGCTCCGACTCCCGCCTGCATGTTGTCCACAAGATGCTCGAACTTGCTCGTCGCCGGTATGGCGCAGGTCACCGCCGGGTGTGAAACAACGAATTTGAGAAAGAACTGCGCCCAGCTCGCAGCGCCGATCTCAGCCGCCCAAGGCGGCAGCGGCTTGCCACGCACTTTCCTGAACAGCGCGCCTTCGGCAAAAGGGCGATTGATCAGCACCGCGACGCGCCGCTTCGCGGCCAGCGGCAACAGCCGGCGCTCGGCGGTACGCTCGGCGATCGAGTAATTGAGCTGCACGAAATCGAGCTCTTCCGCTTCCAGCACGCGTGCCAGCTCATCGTAGGCGCTTTCGGTGTAGTGGGTCACCCCTAGGTAGCGCGTTTTGCCACGCTCCTTCCAGCGGCGCAGCGTCACGAGGTGAGTGCGCCAGTCCACCAGATTATGAATCTGCATCAGATCCATGCGCTCGGTCCTGAGGCGCTGGTACGATTCTTCCATTTGATGAATGCCGTCGTCGCGTCCGCTGGTCCACACCTTGGTGGCGAGAAATAATTGTTTGTGCAAGCCGAGCTTGGCGGCGAGATCGCCGACGACGATCTCCGATCGTCCGTACATGGGCGAGGAGTCGACGACCTTGCCGCCCAGGCGGACGAATTCGCTCAGCACCCGGCCGAGCAGGGCGCGCTCGGATTCCGCAACGTCGAAAGTCTGCCAGGTGCCGAGTCCGATCACGGGCAAGAACTCTCCGGTGCGCGGAATCGGCCGGCGGATCAATGATTCGGCCGCCATCGTCATGCCGTTCAACGCGAGCGCGCCGGCGCCGAGCGCGAGGCGCAGAAGCTCGCGCCGCGAAAGCTGCCGGGCAATCGAGGAATAGCTTTTCGCCATCAGCACTCTGCATTCCCCTCCGCCACCCCGAGCCTCAAGCCGCCTTCTCCTTGAGTCTTCTCATCAGCTCTTCCAGGGACGAGTTGACGATGACGCGGTTGAACTGAGAGCGGTAGTTGTTGACCACGCTGATGCCTTCGGCGACGAGGTCGTAGATCTTCCATTTGCCATCGACGCGGTGCAGTTTATAGACCGCGGAAAAGGCTTCGCCCTTTTTGGTGATGATTTTCGTGCTGACCTCGGCGTAGTCCCCGTCCAACGTTTCTCCCGTGTAAGTGACGGTTTGTCCGTCGTAGAGGTTAATGCTGTTGGCGTAGGTTCGTTCCAGCAATTCGGTAAAGAGCGCCACGAATTCCTTTTGCCGTGGCGGATCGAGACGCCGCCAGTGAGCGCCGAGGGAACGCTTGGCCATCTCTTCGAAGTCGAACAGCGGATAAACGACCTGCTTCAGACGTTGGACGGTCTCGGCTCTTTCTTTGGCGCCGTTGAGCTTCGCGTCTTTGAGAACCTCCACGCCGCGCTCGATGGCCGCGCGGATCTGCTCCGTCGGTTCGCCGGCGGTCGCAAAGCCTAAGGACCAGAGCGGCAGAATCGCCGTGAGAAATAGGTAGGCCGTAACCTTCCCAAATTTGTCCATGAAGCTTTCCTCTCGGTAGTAGGTCACCGCCTCAGGTTATAGGAAACCGCGATCGGGTCAAGGAGGGTGGTGTAGGTGTAGGGGGTCAATGCGTAATTTTTTCCGTGGATATTACCTTTTTTCCAGGTGTGACGCCCGGCGCTGCTTCTAAAGTGCGCGATCATTTTGATTGTTTGCCTGGCACAGCCGTTGCTTCGATTATTCAACTGAAGAAGGAGGTGTGCGATGCGAAACTGGATAAAACACGTGCTGATGACCGGTTTGATGGCAGTTCTCGTGTCGAGCCTCGTGGGGTGTTTTTACTACAGACGGATCGATGACGGTCACCATCATCACTATGGCAGCGAATATCATCGGTGGTAAGGGGCGGTGGATGAGGTGAGGGCCGCACTCGCATCACCGACTCGGTGATGGGGGGCGGCCCTCTTGAAGGAGGAAGTTTACGAGTCTGGTGTTAAGGGAAATAACTCCATGATCAAAACGTTCAAGTCCAGGGAGACCGAGAGAATTTTCAGCCGGCAAAGATCCGATAGAATCCCTGAAGAGGCTCAACGGACCGCCTTGCGGCACTTACGAACGTTGGACCGGGCGGTTGCGGCGCAGGAGGATTGGCAGCCGATACCTAACGGTGCGGACGGCCATGCGAGCCGGTACAGCATCGCGATCGATGATCTCTGGCGGATTTGTTTCGAGTGGCGGGAGGGGCAGGTTTACGACGTGGAGATTCTCGATGGTCATTGCCGGTAGTTCTTTATGTGAAAAAAGGAGGGCGCAAGATGAAATCGCTAAAAGTAGGACGGAGAATTTTGGCGGCTGGTATGTTCGTAGTGATGATGTCTTTTCTGGCGGGTTGTTTCGCTTACATAGACCATGACCATCATTATCGGCGCGGCTACTATCGCGACTATCGCCGGTAAAAATGCTGAGGCCCATCTTTTGCCGTTCGCTTGACACGAATGGCCCGCCGGCGATATTCCGGTATTCGTGTCCCGTCCCATAATCCCCGATAACATAGCGCTTAGCCGCCGCGACCTGCTGAAGGCCGGCATCGCCGCCGGGGCTTCGGCTTTTCTGCCGTGCGGCGGCGCGCTCGCTGAGACCGGGCCGCTGATTCAGCGCAAGATCCCGTCGAGCGGCGAGAGCTTGCCGGTTATCGGCATCGGCACGGCACGGCGCTATGAGGACATTCAGACCGAGGCGCAAAAAGCGCCGCTTCGCGAGACGCTCAGGCAGTTCAAAGAGCTGAGCGGAAAACTGATCGACACCTCGCCGACGTACGGCACCGCCGAGGCGGTGGTGGGCGAGCTTACGTCGGAGCTGAAGATCAGGAACGATCTCTTCATCGCAACCAAAGTCAGCATCCAGGGCAGAGACGCCGGCATCCGCCAGATGGAGGACTCGTTCAAAAAGCTCCGCACGGACAAGATCGATCTCATCGCGGTGCACAATCTGCGCGACACCGAAGCGCACTTCCGCACGCTCCGCGATTGGAAGCAGGCGGGCCGCATCCGTTATCTCGGCATCACCACTTCGTTTCCCCGGCAGTATGGCGACTTCGAGCGCACGATGAAAGCGGGGCCGCTCGACTTCATCCAGGTGGACTACGCGCTCGACAACCGCGAGGCCGGAAAAACAATTCTGCCGCTCGCCGCCGAGCGCGGCATGGCGGTGATGATCAACCTGCCGTTCGGGCGCGGCCGGCTCTTCAACGCGGTCAAGGGGCAAAAGCTGCCGCCCTGGGCGAGCGAGTTCGATTGCGCGAGCTGGGCGCAATTCTTTCTCAAGTACATCGTTTCGCATCCGGCGGTGACCTGCTGCATGCCGGGGACGGCGAAGGTCGAATACGTCCTCGACAATCTCGGCGCGGCGCGCGGCCGCCTGCCCGACGCCGCGATGCGCCGCCGCATGGAAACTTTCCTCGAGGCGGGCTGAGCGCGTGCGATGGCGCTGACCGCTCGCGAGCCGAGCGCCGCCGACCGGCTGCTCCGCCGCCTGATCGACGTGCGGCCCGAAGAGACGCGCGCGCTCGCCTGGTCGTGGCTCTACATCTTTTCCATTCTCTGTTCCTACTACGTGATCCGGCCGATCCGCGACGAAATGGGCGTCGCGGGCGGCGTCGAGAATCTGCCTTGGCTTTTTACCGGAACGTTGGTGGGAATGATCGCGGTCAATCCGCCGTTCGCGGCGCTCGTGCGCAAGCTGACGCGCGCGCGCTTTATCTCCGTCGCCTATCGATTCTTCCTGGCGAACCTCTTGCTCTTCTTCTTCCTGCTTCAGGTCGCGACGCCGGAGCTAAATATATGGATCGGCCGCGTCTTTTTTATCTGGACCTCCGTCTTCAACCTGTTCGTGGTCTCGATCTTCTGGGCGCTGATGGTCGACGTCTTCACCTCCGAGCAGGGAAAGCGGCTCTTCGGTTTTATCGCCGCCGGCGCGACGCTCGGCGGCATCGTAGGATCGAGCTTGACGGCCGGGCTCGCCGAGCAAGTCGGGCCGGTCTATTTGCTCCTCGTCTCCGCCGGTCTCCTCGAAATCGCCGTTTTCAGCGTGCGCCGTCTGTCGCGTCACTCGGAAGCGCTGCGCTCGAGTCCGTCCGTAGAGAGCGGAGAGGCGCCGGTCGGGGGAAATATCTTGTCGGGCGTGACCCACGCGCTCAGGTCGCCCTATCTCCTCAACATCAGCGTCTACATGCTGCTTTACGCGATCACTTCCACCTTTCTCTATTTCGAGCAAGCGGCCGTCGTCGGTCAGAGCTTCGCCGACCGGGTGACGCGCACCGCCTTTTTCGCCAAGATCGATCTCGCGGTCAACGTTCTAACGCTCGGAACCCAGTTCTTCTTCACCGAGCGCATTATCCGCGCCCTCGGCACGGCGCTGACGTTAACTCTGCTTCCCGGACTCAGCGCGGTCGGCTTCGCCGCGCTCGGCGTCGCGCCGACGGTCGCGATCGTCGTCGCGTTTCAGGTGCTGCGGCGCGCGGGGAATTTCGCCGTCGCGCGGCCGGCGCGCGAGGTGCTGTTCACGGTCGTTCCGCGCGAGGACAAGTATAAAGCGAAGAGCTTTATCGATACCGTCGTCTATCGGAGCGGCGATCAGCTCGGCGCATGGTCGTACGGCCTGTTGTCTTTTCTGGGACTGACCGGCATCGCGCTAGTCGCCGTGCCGCTGTCGGTCGCCTGGCTGTTGAACGGTTTTTGGCTTGGGCGGAGGCAGGAGGCGATGGCGGCGAAGCCGACAACCATTTCGCGCCAAATCTTCCCATAGTATTCTGCCTCGTTTTAGTTTTTCCGCTTGAATTTTATTTCCTCTTGTTGCCTAATAGGAAGAATTATGATGCGCCTTTTGAATTCGGACGGGTCCGATAAATGGCGTCTCACCGGACTGCTATACCAGGTCGCGCTGCGCTGCATCGGTCAGGACCTGACTCCGATTATGCTGGAATCTCTCGATATAACGGTCGAAGACAAGGATTTTGTCGCTCACGGCCGCCGCATCGGCTCCGGCGGTGAGCCGTTGATGCGCCGATACAAACCGGAAGACATCAAGCGGCTTGATGAGCTGGGCGCGACGCGCAAAACCGGCATCCAAAAAACGCCTGACGCATCTTCCCTGCCCGAAGCGCTTCGGGCGGTCGGCAGAGTGGTGGATGGGAAAAAAGGGCGTCTGGTCAAGCTCTCCAAAGAACAGAATAAAATCACATTCGTGTACCAGGATGAAAGCGGTCAGCCCCATACGGAGGAGCACTATAGCCTCACGACCTACAAGAGCCAGCAGGAAGGGGTGTCCGAGAGGGGCACGAAAAAGCTCACAGATGTTTGGGAGGACAGCAAGTGAGGGAAGGTCAGGACCCGGGCGCGGCGGTGCGCTCGGACTCCGGGTAGACGATCTCTAACTTGCCGTTTTGCCACTGACACAGTTTCATCCGGCCGGAAGAAAG
The DNA here is from genome assembly GCA_036504975.1 of Candidatus Binatia bacterium. Classification (NCBI taxonomy): domain Bacteria; phylum Candidatus Binatota; class Binatia (SeqCode); species Binatia bacterium. The sequence goes on from DASXUF010000072.1 coordinate 42,140, forward strand.
GCCGTTCGCGCCGAATCTGAGTTCCCCCATCGCGGTCTTGAACGTCCGTCGCAGCAACGTCTCTCTCAAAGCTTCGTTAGCTAAATTCCCCGTCGCCTCCACTGCCTGCTCGAGCACCTGGCAACACGCATAGCCGCCGGCCGCATGGTACTCCGGCTCGATGCCGTACGCGGCGCGGAATGATCCGGCAAAATTTTTCGCGAGCAGGTCGGGATCGATCGCGACCCAGGTCGCGCGCATGAAGACCCCGTGGATGGCATTGCCGAGATGGGCGTCGTCGACGGACGGATTGTCGGATAGCCAGATCGTAGTCGGCTTCAGTCCGGCTTTTTGCGCTTCTAAAATACACGAATGCATCGGCTCGTCCGGACGGGTGTGATCGAGACCGATGAGCACGGCATCCGGCCGTTTGGATTTTATCCGCTGCATCAAACCTGAATAGTCGAACGGCGGTTTGGCTATAACTTCCGCGTGCGCCAGCTCGAATCCGTAGAGCGCCGCGTAATGCTTGACTCCGAGCGCTACGGCGCGGCCGATTCTCCCGTCGGTGTAAGCCAGCGCCGCCGTTCGGAGTCGCCCGGGCTCCCGCGAACGACCCATCAGCTCGAAAAAACTCTTGGGATAATCGAAATCGCACCCCGACCAGCAGAGGAAAAGATACTTGCGGCCTTGCCGGAAAATCTCGTGCGAGCTGCCGCTGCCTTGAAGCAACAGTCTGCGGGCGCTTTCGACGATAGGCGCGGCCGCTTCCACGAGCGCGCTGTGACAAGGACCGAGCAGCAGCGGTACTCTGTCGTCGTAAATCAGGCGGCGATAGTTTTCCGCGGCCTTCTCCGGCGCGCTGCCGTCGTCGTAAACCAGAAAGCCGACGCGCCTGCCGAGCAGCCCGCCTCTTTCGTTGATCTCCTTGAGCCAGAGGTTGTAAGCGCGTTCGTAGACGAGGCCGGCCTTCGGAGCGTAGCGGCCGGTTTTGGGGAGGCTCACCCCGATCGTCACGCCACCAAGGGAGGGCATTTACTGTCTCGGCGGTTTGTTGAGGATCTCGTTCAGGAGCTTATCCGCCGGGCGGCGGTCGGAAAATTTGACCTCGTCGCCGTCAAAATAATCCACGCCGTCGAGCCGGCGGTTCTCCGGGAGCACGTTCTGCTTGGGGATGTCGGTCCTGAGGGAGTCCGCGCCGTCGCGCCGCTGAAACTCCATCTGGCCTTCGCGGGAGAGAAGCCAGTTGACAAAGAGCTTGGCGGCGTTGGGGTGCGGCGCATTATCGATGAAACTGATCGTGCCCCCGCCCGAGCTCAAGGTCCCCCCCTCCTTCAGCTCGAGGATCTGTCCCAGAGGGAGACCTTGCTTCATCGCCTTTTCGGTTTCACGGGTGTTGCAAGGTATGCAGAGGGAAAATTTGCCCGCCGCGAGCCAATCGATCGGCTGGCGGTAGTCGCGGGTGATCGTCAAGTCCATCTCGCCGTAGAGCCGCTTCATGAATTCGGGGCCGAGCTTGGAGTGGTAATAGAAGAAGAGCACGGGAGTATCCATCCCGCCCATCCGCGGATCGCTGGCGGTCATTTTTCCTTTCCACTTGGGATTCAGCAGGTCCCAATAAGTCGTGAACTCCTTCGGATTCACCAGCTTGGTGTTGTAGCCGATCTCGACCACGCCGCCGCTGCCGACGAAAGCGAAAATGTATTTCCCTTCCGGGTCTACGTACTTATGCTTGCCCTGCCACCATTTGGACAGATCCAGAACTTCGGGCAGGATCAGCAGGGGTTGGATGGGGGCGAGCACTTTGCCGGGGAGGAGGGTCGCGGAAGCGGTGCCCTTGCCGCCGATGAAAAAATCCACCAGATATTTTCCCGCTCGCCTTTCGGCGATAATTCTCGGCCCGAGCTGCGAGCCACGCCCGGTGACTGATGTTACCTTGATCTTGGGGTAGGCGATCTGAAATGCCTCTTCTATCCTCGCCTGGGATGCCACTCCGCCCGTATAGACGACAAGCTGGCCCTCTTTTTCCGCCGCCGCGACCATATTTTCCCATTCGCTGCGCGACGGCGCTTCCGCCGCGCCGGCGACGCAGTCCGACAACAGAAGCATTGCAACGGCAAGAATGTTGGACGGCCAGGAATGAGTCATGGCAGGATCATCAGACGGGGGTTACTTGCCCGGTTTACCTAAAATCTCGTTGAGTAACTTGTCCGCTGGCCGCCGGTCGGAATATCTATCGTCGTCCCCGTCGAAATACTCGACGCCGTCTCTTCTCGCGTTCTCATCCCGCACGTCGTCTTTGGGAATATCGATTCTGAGCGAGTTGGAGCCCGTGCCGGGCCGGTCCTTCGGTCCTTTCTGGACCTGAGTTTGCCCCTCGCGCGAGAGGAGCCAGTTGATAAAGACTTTGGCGGCATTGGGATGCGGCGCCTGATTCATAAAACTCAGCGTGCCGCCTGAGGAGGTCAAAGTGCCGCCTTCCTTCAAGTTGGAGATTTGCGCCACGGGCAGATTTTGCCTCATCGCTTTGTCCATCTCGTCGCTGACGCAAGGAATGCAGAGGGAGAATTTCCCCGTCGCCAGCCAATCCACGGGTTGGCGATAGTCCCGCGCGATCGTCACGTCCATCTCCCCATAGAGCCGCTTCATGAATTCGGGGCCAAGCTTCGAGTGGTAGTAGAAGAAAAGAACCGGCGTATCCATCCCGCGGGTCCGCGGATCGGTGGCGGTGATTTTGCCTCTCCACTTGGGATTGAGGAGATCCCAGTAGGAGCTAAAATCCTTGGGGCTCACGAGTTTCGTGTGGTAGTTGATGTTAACGCCGCCGCCGTTGCCGAGGAAAGCGAAGATGTATTTCCCTTCGGGATCTACGTATTTATGTTTTCCCTGCCACCATTTGCTCTCATCCAGGACCTCGGGCAAGAGCAGCAAAAGCTTGATCGGATCCAACGTCTTGCCGACGTAGAGCGTTGCGTGGGCAGTCCCTTTGCCGCCGGTGAAGACATCCACCAGGTACTTCCCCGCCCTTCGCTCCGCAACGATGCGCGGTCCAAGATCGCTGCCGCGCGCCCTAAGCTGGCTGACTTTGATCTTCGGATAGGCCTTCTCGAAGGCCTGCACGGTCTCCACGCCTACGGGTCCGGCCTCGAAGATATAAAGGCTGAGCTGGCCCTCCCGCTCGGCCGCCGCAACCGTCGTTTCCCATTCGATCTGCCAGGCCGGCTTAGATTCCGCGGTCAGGCCTGAGGCGCCGGTTAAAAGAAGGAGGCAAATAGCAAATGCCGCGATCATTGTTTTCCGGTTAATTGGCTTAGTCGTCTTGCGCCGCTCGATCTGAAAAAGCGGTATAGCCTTCGGGAATGAGACGAATGACCTCGTCTTTGTCCGGATCTCTGTTGATGCCTTGAGGATCGGCGCCGTTTTGCATGGCGCGGAGCTGATCGCGCAAAAGTTTTCGGAAGATGATGATGCCGCGGTCCGACTCCCCGAGGTGTTCGTTGGGACGATTGGCGATGGCGCCCTGCGTTTCCCAGGCCATCTGGTCCTGGCTAGGAAAATTTTCCATATGAAACTCGCCGTCTTTGTTCTTGGTGCTGACAAACTCGGCGGGCGGATCCTCCGGCTGGTCCACCGCGCCGCCGTCTTTGGTTGGACGGAAGCTCACGTGGAAGATCTGCGTGTTGGAGTCGTCGACGGGCGTCCGAAAATGCATGTTGTAGCTGTTGGTGGCGGGCACCAGGAGCATATTGGGGAAGATGAGCGGGTGCGGCGCCTCGACGCGGCCCTCGTCGCCGGCAAAAATCCTTTGCTTCTGAATTCCCGCCCAGGCAGGATGGACCACCAGCTCGAAATCGAGCTTGCTAAGCGGTCGATAATAGTAGGCGCCTTGGTTATTGCCCCGCATTCTCAGGGTGTGCGCGTGGAGATAATAGGTGTGCACGGGATCGACCGAGTTCTCCATCGCCTGAAGCCAGTTGCAGCGAAGGATCTGATAGATCTCCAGCTTCCTCACTCCATCTCGTCGCGTAAGGATGTCCCACCTGGGCAGAAGCGGCCTTTTCTCCGGCGGTCCCATGTAGGCGAACAAAAACCCCGCCAGTTTCTCCACGGGATAGGCCGGGTGTGATATTTTTTCTTTGAACCCGGCCTCCACGCTCTCGAACGGCTGCTCCAGGCATTTGCCGCACGCGTCGTACTTCCATCCATGGTAGGCGCAGCGAATGCCGTCCTCCTCGACAAATCCATAGTAGAGCGACGCGCCGCGATGCGAGCAATGCTCGGCTACGAGACCGTACTGACCGCGTCCATCGCGGAAGAGCACCAAATCTTCTCCCAGCACCCTTACTCGTTTTTTTGGTTTTTCTTCGGTCAGCTCCGATGCCGCGGCGACGACGTGCCAGTAGCGCCGGAGGAGTTGGCCCGCCGGTGTCCCAGGGCCTATGCGAGTGAAAAGCTCGTTCTCTTCTTGGGTGAGCATGGGAGAGCCGCTTTTTAGCTCGACGCCGTTGAATGCCGACGATGCGCCTCTATAAACGATGCTAGTAAAAGCCCGGCACCGTGTCAATTATGTAATTTTTTCAGCTAAGTGTCGGCTTTTACAAAAAGAAGAACCCGCTGAAGAAACCGGTGCATTAACCGATCTATATAAGTATGTTTAGAGTGCGCGCAGCATTGATGAAGCGGCCTGTCGGCGGTCTAAAGCACGCGGTCGCCTTGCGTGCGATCGGACAGGACCTGGCCGCGCTGTCGATTGAATCAGTGGAAATAACGGTCCAAGACACTGTTTTTGTCGCCCAAGGCCGGAGCATCGGCTCGGCGCAGCCGTTTGCGCGAAAGTACAGCCCAGAAGATGTCAATCGATTGGATGAGATGGGCGCGACGCGGCAAAAGGGCGTCCTAACAACTCCCGATGCAACTTCCCTGGCGGAGTCGCTTCGGACGGTCGGTAGAATAGTGGACGATAAGAAGGGGCGCTTGATCAAGCTGGCTAAAGACCAGCGCAAGATCACATTCGAATACGAGGACGAGAACGGAGACGTTCAGCAGGAGGAGCTTTACAGCCTGTCCATCTATAAGAGCCAGCAGGAGGGATTGTCGTTGAGGGGCACGCAAAAGAAGAAAGATGTGTGGGAAGACAGCCGGTAGCGGGAAAATGGCCGAAGCCGTCTTTCTAGCGGAGCTTCTCTAGAAACCAGCCTCACAATTACTCTCGTGCCGCACTCCTTTCCCTAACGCTTTCCGCCCAACTGTAGCCTCACGCCTCGAATCAGAGATAGCCCAATCGGCGAAAATAACTTTGCGCTCCGGGATGGAGCGGCATGCCGGTCTGGACGGCGAAGCGCGGCGAGTAGAAAATCGACGAGCCGAGGTAGTGCGTCGAAGTTGAACGGTCGATAACTTCCGCCACTCTATAAGTGGTCTCCTCAGGCAGATCGGAGCGGCAGTAAAGCGTGAAGCCTTCCGCGTCCAACGTCCAGAGATCTTTTTCCTGGTTTTTGTACGTGCCGGCTGGAATGAGGCTGGGCTTGATGCGCAGCTCCTCGGCGAGCTTTCGGGCTTCGGCTTCGGTCAAAGAGAAAAAGTTCATCGCGCGGCTTTGGGAAGGGTCGTAACGGAGCGGGCTGTTTTCTCTAAAGACGCCGTCCGCTTCGCCGCTCGCTATGAGTCGCGGGACGGAGGAAAAATCGGTGATCACCTTCCCGCCCCAGCGGGGAACGTCTTCATACGGGTCGATGCCGAAATGGCCGAAAATACCTCTGACCGGATAGGAGACGACCATATTCGGTGCCGGCAAGCAAAATCGAACCGCAGGATGCTTTTCCGCCAGGTCCGCGAATGAATCTATCTCAAGATCGGCGCGCGCCATGTTGACGAACCAGTGCATCGGGTACTGGAGCTCGCTTAGCCCCCTTATACGGAGACGCTTCGAGTAAGGCGCCTTGCCCTCATGCGCGGCGCGCGCGGCAAAGGTCGTCGTGACGGAAATGTCGGCTTCGCCCTTGTCCACCGCGAGCGCGAGCTCCGGAACTTCGCCGCCGAGCTTCAAAAGCTCGATTTGAAAACCCGCGGCCTTCACGCCGTCGGCCAGCCAAGCTAGAATCCGCCCCCAGGTTCCTCCAGTATTAATCGTCGCGATTCTTAACGTTTCGGGCATTTGTTTATCGCAGCTTCTCCGCAAACCCGCTTTTCCTCATTTCATCCACAAATCTAAGCTCGACAAAATCCTCGCCCTTCGCTTTGGCCGCCCTCGGGTCGGTCAAAGCCTGGATCTCCAGCGTCTGCTTCAATCCTTCGAGCGTCGGATAACCATCGTCCACGAGCAGCGCGGCGTTGGCTACGTACGCCGCCTCCAGGACGTCGCGGCTTGAACCGCGGGTGTATTTTTGCATCACCTTGATCGATTCCTCTTTGTGCTTCTTGAAGAAATGACCCGCTTCGGTCATGGCCAGGACCACGCGCCGCACTTCATCAGGATTCTCCCGAATCTTTTTCCTCGTGGTGGCGATGCAGGTGAACTGGAACGGCACTTTGAGCTTGGCCATGTCGATGATCGCTTTGAGCCCGGCTTTTTCCGCCCGGAGCCTCTCTCCCTCGGTGACCACGGTAAAATCCGCTTGCCCGCTCATCATCGCGGCGAGGCGCGCCGGCGCCCCGCCGACCGTGATGGCCTTGATGTCTTTGTAAGCGACTCCCACTTTCGCAAGGGCCAGTCTGACCGCGAAGTCCGCCGAGGTCCCCGGGATATGGACGGCCGCGGTTTTGCCTTTGAGCTGCTCGGGCGATTTGATGCTCGCGTTTCCGACGATGAAATAGGGCAGGGTATTCATCTGGCTCTGGACGATCGCAACGTCTGCTCCCGCGAGTTTGGCATTGATGACCGCCGTCCCGACGGCGCCGCTGTAACCCAAATCTCCGGCGATCATGCTTTGGATGCCGCGGACGCTGCCGTCGATAAAGAGCGTTTCGACGTCGAGCCCGTGCTTCTTATACAAGCCCGCGTCCTTGGCCAGCCAGTAGACCACCGAGCTGGTCGTATCGGTGATGTAGGCGATGTAAATCCTTGCCCCAGCGTTTCGCGCCGATCCGACGGTCAAGCCCAGCAGCAAAGCGACAGTGATGAACCGAAATCGGTTCTTCATGGCGGCAACCTCCTTGAACGGCTTCCGAACGAGGCCGCACCATCCTTAACGCATCGGGAATCGCCGGACAAGCAGGAAAGAAATGAGGCGGGAGAAAAAAAAGGTTATCGAAGGTGAGGAATCCAGGCGCCTTGGGTTCGTTCCGCGCGAGCCCGCCTGGGTTTTCCCAGGCGGGCTTTGATTTGGCGGCACGAGCGGCGGAAAAGTTTGGCGAGAGCAAACATTTTAGCCCTAGTTATCTGCGCTGAAGATTGCAAGATGAAATAGCCGAGTCGTCGGACAACGGTTGCGATCGCAGACGCTTGAGCCGGCGCTTGAGATAGCTGTCTCTCGGCCAGTTCCAATCTCGTCCCGGCAGCAAATCGCCGTAGTACGGCGCTCCGTTCACTTTACTTTGCAAGAAAATCTGCTGCCAAACGCTGGGTTTCTCTATGCTGATTTCTTGAGCTTTCATGATCGAACCTCCTGTCGGTGTAAAATTTTTTGCCGGTAACCGCGCGTCAAATTGTGATTCGATTGTCTTATTTAGAGAACAAAGGACGGTGTCTGACCATATCTTGCGATGGGCGAACTGAATTCGACGGTTAAGGAGTCAACAGCAGATTCGGTGCCAGTGAAATAGTTTGCTATGGCGATCCCCTGAATCACATTCTGCGCAAATTTTTCACGCGAAGCTCGCTCGCGTTTGCCGGCGCAGATTTCCGATCGGGCAAAATGGCGAAGTCCTCGTCACCCGAATTTATTTTTGGGCCGGGAGAGTTTGGCTCGTGTATCGCTAACTGCTATAAGATGGGGCGCCGCTTTTATGGAAACCGTCAAAGCTACGTTGTGGATCTATCGGGTCGCGCTCAAGCGCTCCGTCGAATTGCTCGCCGCCAACTGGGGCATCATCTTCGCGCCGCTGGCCTACAGCTTGATTTTGTCCGTCGCCGCGGCGCTGGCCGCGCCGTTGGGCTTCATTGGCGGATTCATTATGACGGCGGTGACTGCGGCCTGCGCGAGCTCGGGGCTGTTCCTCATCGAGAACGTCGTCCGGATGGGGAAGTTCGATCTCAACGATTTTTTTAAGGGCTTTTCGGTCTATCTCTGGGAGATTATAGGGCTCGCGTTCATCCTGTGGATCCCGATGACGCTGTTGTCGCGCGTGGCCTTTTCGACGGAGGATGGGCCGTTGATCGTTTTCATTGTACAGCTTTTTCTTTATATCATCCTAAACCCGGTGCCGGAATTGATTTATCAAACGCGGTCTTCGGGACTCGCGCTGCTCTCCGCGAGTTACGAGTTCATCGTCGAGAACTGGATCGAATGGTTCGTGCCCAACGTGTTGATCACCGCCGTCGCTTACTTTTTGTTGGGCTGGTTGGATGTTCCGGCCTCCTACCTGCCGTCTTTTTTTCGTTTCTTTTTTCTCCTTTCGATTTTCGGGCTTCTGCTCACTTTTTTGATGATCTTCCGCGGCCTGGTGTTTTCCGAGCTCGCCGGCTCGACGCGCCGGAGCCGGGCCTACCGCTACCGCGCGCGCTCATCCGACTGATTTCGAAGCGTTCCTTCGCGCGCACGCCCGTTTTATCCAGTGGTAGCCTTCATGGCCGGCAAGAAAAATTCCCAAGCTGAATCCGGCCCAACTCACCAGCGAAGCCGCGACAATCACGCCCACTTTGGCCTCCGCCGAATATGGCAGAAACAAGACAATGACGAAATAGGCGAGATAAACCGTGAAGCTGACCGCGATCAGAGCGACCCCCAGTAAAAAGCGCAGCCGTCTCGCGGTCGGTGCGCGGGGTTGGTTGGCATCCGGGATAGCCATCAGGCGGCGATCTCAAAGCTGCTGTATTCCTCCATAACACATTTTTTTTGCTTCGTCGCGTTCCGAACGCTTGATGCCCGAGCGTCGTGACGCTCCGTGCAGTGTTGACAAAGGCGGAAGAACTGGATTATCAACCGCATACCGGGACCAAGCATTGAAAACGAGCCGCGGATTTTTTTTGCTCGGGTTTCTTTCTCTCGGCGCCGTCGCGCCCTCATCCTCGTGGAGCGCCGAAGATGCGGCTTCTTTGTTCAACGGCCTATGCTCGGTCTGCCACGGATCGAGCGGCAGGGGAGACGGCCCCAGCGCGGCGGGACTTCATCCAAAACCGGCTGACTTTACCGACTGCAAAGTTATGGCCGCCGATTCCGATCAGACGCTGTTCAAGATCATCAAAGAAGGCGGGCAGAGCGTGGGACGCTCCACGGTCATGCCGTCGTGGAAGGACTCTCTCAGCGACGAGCAGATCCGTTCGCTGGTGAAATTGATCCGCGGCTTCTGCAAGAAATAGCGAGGCCGGAAGGCAAAGGAGGCGATTATGAGCCGGGAAACGTTGCTCCGCGAAGATGAATATCTCGCCGCGCGCGCCGATGAGTTTATGCGACTGGCGGCGAAAAGGCATGGCCTCTCCAGGCGCGGCTTCCTCAAGCTCCTGGCGGCATCGGGCTCGCTCGCGGCTTTCGCCGGCGGCGCGCTCCTGCCGGCCCGCGCCGGCGCGGCGGACGCGCAGCCGGTCTTGAAACCGACGCCGCCCGATCTGTTCAACGACTTCGGCAGCAACAAGGAAATGCGCTGGGAGGCGATGTATGGGCGCGGCTACCTCGTCCCCAACGAATTATTTTTCGTGCGCAATCACACCCGCACGCCGAAGATCGAGGCGGGCAACTGGCGGCTCAAGATCGAAGGCACCGGCGTGAGCCGCGCTCTGGAGCTTACCTACGACGATCTCCTGGCGATGCCCGCCGCATCGTTCCTTCGCTACGTCGAGTGCGCGGGCAACGGCCGGAGCTTTTTCGAGACCGCGCACGGCAAAAAAGCCCAGGGCACGCAGTGGAAGCTCGGCGCCGTCGGCGTGGCGGAATGGACCGGCGTGCCGCTGCGCGAGCTTTTAGACCGCGCGGGCGTCAAGAAGTCGGCGCGCGACGTCATGCCCGAAGGGCTGGACGATCTCAAAGTGCGCCGCCCGATGTCGCTCGCCAAAGCGATGGAGGAAGACACGCTCGTCGTCTACGCGATGAACGGCCAGCCGCTCCCGCCCGATCACGGCTTCCCGGCGCGGCTGCTCACACCCGGCTGGATCGGCGTCGCGAACATTAAATGGGTGGGGCGCATCCAGGTCTCCGAAGAGCCGCTGTTCTCGCAATGGAACACCGACACCTACGTGATGATCGGGCCGGACTACCAGCCGAGCGCGCCCGCCAAAGGGCCGATTCTCTCGCTCCAGGCGGTGAAGAGCGCGCTGGAGCTTCCGTGGAACGGCGAAATCGCCGCCGGGCGGAGGCTTGTGCGCGGCCGCGCTTGGTCGCCGAACGGCAAGATCGAGAGAGTGGAGGTCAGCTTCGATCAAGGAAAGAGCTGGCAGAGGGCAAGGCTTAGAGAGCCGAACATCGCCAAGGCGTGGGTTCGTTGGGACGCCGACTGGGAGGCGCGGCCCGGCAAACAGACGATCCGCGTGCGCGCGACCGACGAGCGCGGCAACGCGCAGCCGGAGCGCGTTGCTTTCAACGAGCAGGGTTACCTGTTCAACGCCATGGTGGACCACCCGGTGACCGTAAAAGGATAAAGGATGCGAAACGAAGGAGGCCTTATGAAACGCTGCACGTTATTTTTCTCGGCGCTTGCGCTATGTCTCGCGGCCAATTCCCTCCAGGCCAAAGAGGTTGTGATCGTCACTTCTTTTCCCAAAGAGCTCTTCGAAAATTACAAGAAGGCCTTCGAGACAAGATATCCGGACGTCAAAGTCGTCATCAACAACAAGCAGACCAACGCCGGCGTGACCTACCTGCGCGAGACCAAGGCGAAGCCCGAAGCGGACATCTTCTGGGTCAGCGCGCCGGACGCGTTCCAGACGCTCAAAAAAGACGGCCTGCTCGAAAAATATGCGCCGCCGAAGGAAGCCATGGCGAAGATTCCGTCGAAGGTCGGCAACTTTCCCGTGCACGACGCCGACGGAACCTATTTCGGCTTCGCCATCAGCGGCTACGGTCTCATGTGGAACAAAAATTATCTCCAGGGTCACAAGCTGCCGCAGCCGAAAGAATGGACGGACCTCGCCAACCCGCGTTATCACGGCCATCTGGTCATCAGCGCTCCTTCGCGCAGCGGCACCACGCATCTGACCATCGAAACGATTCTGCAGGCCTACGGCTGGGACAAGGGCTGGAATCTTCTCCTCAACGCCGGCGGCAACATGGGAGCGATCACCGAGCGGAGCTTCGGAGTGCCGGAGGCGGTCATCAGCGGCCAGTACGGCATCGGCGTCGTGATCGACTTCTTCGGCCTGTCCGCCATCGCCAGCGGGCAGCCGGTCGATTTCGTCTATCCCTCCCTGACGTCGGTCGTGCCGGCCAGCGTCGCGATCGTGAAGGGCGCGCCGAATATGGAGAACGCCAAGGCTTTCGTCAATTACCTATTGAGCGAGCCCGGGCAGATGCTGCTCTTTTCTCCGGACATCGCGCGGCTTCCCGTCATGCCCGATCTCTACGCCAAAGCGCCAACGAATTATCCCAACCCTTTCAAGACCAAGATGGGAGGCGTGGATTTCAACGACCAGCTCTCGTCCGGCCGGCGCGACATCGTCAACTCGCTCTACGATCACATCGTCACCTTCCGCCACAGGGAGCTGAAGGACGCGTGGGCGAGCATCTACAAAGCCGAAGAAGCGGCCGCGGCCGGCAAAGGGCCGAACGTCGCGCAGGCGCGCAGTTTGATCGCTGAAGCACGAAAGTTTGCGTCACAGGTGACCATCGATGAAAAGAAGGCGAGCGACAAGGAAGTCGTCGCCGGTTTTCGCGGCAAGACCGGGCTCAAGGCGCAGATGGAGACCGAGTGGGAGACCACGGCCAAGGCGAACTACGCCAAAGCCAAAGAGCTGGCGGACAAAGCGGCGGGTCTGGCCAAATAGCTGTCAGCGATCAGCCGTCAGCCTTCAGCTTCCATGATCACCAGTGAAGCCGTATCGGCGCTGCGGTTGCGAGAAAAGATCGATTGGCTGCAGGGCGCGATCATGCTCGCGCTGCTCGCCCTGCTCTTCGTCTTCATGCTCTACCCCGTCTTGCGCGTTCTTTGGGTCGCTCTCGCCGGCGAAGAAGGCAGCTTCACGGCGATCCATTTTCAAAACTTTTTTCTCCGGCCGCTTTTCCGCGAGGCGCTGTGGAACACCCTCTGGAGCGGCTTTCTCGTCGTGTTTTTCGGCAGCTTGATCGCCATTCCGCTCGCCTACGTGATCGCCCGCTACGAGTTCCGGGGAAAAATTTTGCTGCAGACGCTGGCCACCTTGCCGCTCGTCATCCCGCCGTTTGTCGGCGCCGTGGCGTTCCAGCAGATCCTCGGCCGGAGCGGCGCCGTCAATCTTCTGCTTTTACGTTGGTTCGACTTCACGATTCCCTTCATGGACGGCCTGACCGGCGTCGTCCTGGTGCAGACGCTGCACTTCTTTCCGTTCATCATGCTCAACACCGCGGTATCGCTTAGCAACATCGATGCTTCGCTGGAGGAGATGGCAGAGAGCATGGGGTGCCACGGGGCGAGGCTCTTTCGCCGCGTCACCTTGCCGCTCATGCTTCCCGGCTTTATCGCCGGCTCTCTTCTCACGTTTATCCGGGCGATCGACGATCTCGGCACGCCGCTGATGTTGAACTACAAGAATCTCCTCGCGCCGCAGGCCTATCTCCGCATCACGACCATCGGCATCGACGATGTGGACGGCTACGTCATCTGTGTCGTGCTGGTCGTTCTCTCGCTCGCGTCTCTGCTAGCGGCGCGGAAGTATCTGAGCCTCGCCGAATACGCCACCGTCCAGGGCGGCGCCGGCGCCAGCCGGCCGATCCATGGAAAGAAACTCTTTTTCGTTCTGCTCTTGAGCGCGCTCGCAGTGACGATCGGCCTGCTGCCGCACATCGGTATTTTCCTTCTGTCGCTCTCGAAGGTCTGGAGCTTTTCCGTCCTGCCCACCCGGTTGACCTTGGATAATTACACGGAGATTCTCTTTCGCGCGCCTCACTTCATCAAAAACACGCTGCTCTACACGGGGCTCGCCGCCGGCTTCGCCGTCGCGCTCGGCGCCGCCATCGCTTTTCTCCTGCTGCGGAGCCGGCTATGGGGAAGAAATCTGCTCGACGCGCTGGCCACCTTGCCGCTCGCCATTCCCGGCGTGGTGCTCGCGGTGGGCTACATCCGGGTCTTCCACGGCTGGGATTTTCCCGGCGTCGGCGCGCCGCTGACTTCCACCTGGCTCATCCTCGTGGTCGCCTATACCATGCGCCGGCTGCCTTACACCGTGCGCGCTTGTTACGCCGCCCTGCAGCAGGTTCACGTGAGCCTCGAGGAGTCGGCGCAGAATCTCGGCGCCAACCGGCTGAGAACTTTTTTCCGCGTGACCCTGCCGCTCATCAGCGGCGGCGTCGTGGCCGGCGGGCTCATCGCCTTCATCACTTCGTGCGTCGAGCTTTCTTCCACGATCATGCTGGTGCCCAGGATCGAGTTGGGACCGATCTCCTACGGCATCTACGTCTACATGCAGAGCGCGCTCGGCCGGGCCGCCGGCGCCGCTCTGGGAGTCGTGGCGATCGCCATGGTGGCGCTGGGGACTTATCTGACGCACCGTATTTTCGGCGCCCGCGCCGGCAGCGCGTTTAGAGTGTAACGGTGGACGCGGCGCAAATCCGATTGGAAAAAATCGGCAAGAGGTACGGCGACGTTTGGGCGGCGCGCCATATCGATCTTACGATCGAGCGCGGCGAGTTCTTCACTCTCCTCGGTCCGAGCGGCTGCGGCAAGACGACGCTCTTGAGAATGATCGCGGGGTTCGCCGCGCCGGACGAAGGCGCGGTCTTTCTCGACGGCCGCCTCGTGAACCACGTTCCGTCCTGGCGGCGCGACGTCGGCATGGTCTTTCAGAACTATGCCCTGTGGCCGCACATGACCGTCTTCGAGAACGTCGCCTTCGGCTTGCGCGAGCGAAAATTTCCGCGTGCTGAGATCGGGGCGCGGGTCGCCGACGCGCTCGAGCGCGTGGGGCTGGCGGCGACGGAGAAGCGCCGGCCGTCGCAGTTGTCCGGCGGGCAGCAGCAGCGCGTCGCACTGGCCCGGACACTGGTCGTGCAGCCCCGGGCTTTGTTGTTGGACGAGCCATTGAGTAATCTCGACGCCAAGCTCCGCGCCGAGATGCGCATCGAGCTGCTGAAGCTCCAGCGCGACCTCGGCATCACGACGGTCTACGTCACGCACGATCAGGAAGAAGCGCTCGCCCTCTCCACGCGCATCGCCGTCATGGAGGGCGGAAAAGTGGTCCAGGAAGGCAGCCCGCGCGAGATCTACGAGAACCCGCGCTCGCGCTTCGTCGCCGAGTTCGTCGGCCAATCCAATCTGTTTTTTGGCTCGATCAAGCAGGCGGGGGACGGATTCGTGGAAGTCGAAACCGACGAAGGGCTTAGAATCAAGACCGCCGCGGCGCAAGTGCAACTTCAGAGCGCGCCGGCCGGGAAAATCACGCTTTATATCCGGCCTGAAACGATGACCTTGCTGCCGGTCGGCGCCGCTCCCCAGGATTCCAATCGATTGACCGGCAGGGTCACCGCGACCGCCTACCAGGGCTCTTCAGTGGAATACGAAGTGGATGTCAAAGGCAAATCGATCCGCGCCCACGTGGCCAATCCGAGAAATCTTTTCAACCGCGGCGATGAAGTCGCGGTGGTATTCGACCCGCCCGACGTCGGGTGTGTACTTGATGAGAATTTGAGATAGTTTTGTATCGGAGGACGGATGATGAAGCTCTATACTTTTTTTCGCAGCTCGGCCTCGTATCGCGTGCGCATCGCGCTGAATTTAAAGGGCCTGGAATATGAGCAGGCGCCGATCCACTTGCGGCGCGGCGGCGGCGAGCAATTTTCTTCCGGCTACAAAGCGAAAAATCCCCAGGCGCTCGTGCCGACCTTGGAAGACCGCGGGCGGCGGCTCACGCAGTCGCTGGCGATCATCGAGTATCTCGAAGAGCGTTACCCCGCGCCGCCGCTTCTGCCGAAAGATCCGGCGGACCGCGCGCTCGTGCGCGCGATGGCGCTGGCGGTCGCATGCGAGATTCACCCGATACAGAATCTACGAGTCTTGAGCTATTTGAGAAGCGAGCTGAAGCAGCCGGAAGCGGAGGCGAACCGTTGGGCACAGCACTGGATCGGCCTCGGCTTCTCGGCTCTAGAGCAAATGGTGCTCGCCGCTTCGAAGCGGGGCAAGTTCTGTTTCGGCGATGCGCCGACGCTCGCCGATCTTTGTCTCGTGCCGCAGGTTGCCAATGCCAGGCGGTTCGGCTGCGATTTTTCGGGTTATCCGACTCTGGTCCGGATCGACGCCCACTGCGTTACACTGCCGGCATTCGTCAAAGCCGCGCCGGAAAATCAGCCGGACGCGGAATGAGGCGGAGCGGAGAGCCGACACCCGCTCTCCGAGTTCGCGCAATAGATCCGTGGTTAGGCCAACCGGCAGTGACGGATGCGCGAACTCTCCGAGCGGGCATCGGCTCTCCTTTAAGAAAAGGTAGGAGGTGAGCGCGATGGAATTTAAAGGCATCTACGCTGCCAACATCACGCCGTTCGAGCCGGACGGAAAAGAAATTCGCGCCGACGAGCTGGAACGGCTTTTCCTCGAGCTGAAACGGGCAGGCGTTACCGGCATGGTTTGCAACGGCCACGCGGGAGAAGGCGAGCTGCTGAATCGTAAGGAAAAACGTGACGTGGTCAAACTTGCGCGGCAGACGCTGGGGACGGACTATCCCGTCGTCGCGGGGGTTCACGCGTTGCCGACTTGGGAATTGATCGAGCAGGTCGAGGACGCGAAGGAGGCCGGCGCGAGCGCGGTGATGCTCTGCGCGCCGCCGCTCTTCGCCTGGCACGCGGACCGTCACCCGGATTTCGGCATCGCGCAGATTCGGGCGGTGGCCGAGACGGTTCCGGACATGCCGATCGTGCTGTTTCAGTATTCGCCGAACAATCCTTTTTACTACCGGCCGGAAGTCCTGGCGCGCATCTGCCGCGAGATTCCACAAGTCCAGGCGATCAAGATGGCGACCAACGTGGACGTCGCCCAATATGAAGAAGAAGTTCGCGCTGTCCGCGCCGTGCCGCGGAAAATTTTTCTGCTGCCGGCCAACGGGCGCACACTCTACTATGCGTTTCAACTTCTGCCCGACGGCGCGCTATCGGGCTCGGCCAATTTCTGTCCGGCGCACGACGTCGAGATGTTCGAGGCGGTGAAGCGAGGCGATTTGAAGCGCGCAAAACAATTGCACGATGAAATCTTTCCGATCTTCCGGTTGGTTTACCGCGACCCGTACGTCTTTCTCCACATACGCTACAAGTATTGCGCCTGGCTGCTGGGAAAAATCTCGAGCCCGGCCTTGAGATCGCCGCTGGTACCGCTGCCGGCCGACGAGGTGAATGCGCTGAGAGACGGGCTCCGGGCTGCGCGTCTAGAGCCGGTAGCGTAGCAGCGGCCACTTCATGTCTTCGCCGCGCACGATCCTTGCGCGCGTACCGGACAGACTCCGCCTCAGTCAGTAGGTTTGGGGGACTCGCGGCTTGTTCTGCGCGTTGCTTGCCGCGCGTTTGAGCGCCGTCGTGGAGAGTTGCGGTTTTTTCTGCTGAATCGTGAGCGCCGCCGTTTTAGTGACGCTATCCGTAGAGGCCGAAATCGTTGCCGCAACTGCTTCGCCCGCGGTCGTATTCACCGCGAAGGTAGCGGAGTCGCTTCCAGCAGCGACTAGGACGCTCGGCGGCACGCCAGCTCTACTCGGCTTGTTGCTCGAAAGCGTGACCGCGATTCCGCCCGGTGGAGCGTTGCCGTCGAGCTGAACAGTCGCCGTCGACGTCGAGCCGCTCGGAACCGTCGTCGGGTTTAGGCTGATAGAGGTCAACAGGGACGACTTGACGGCGAGGCCCACGGTTTTGCTGACCCCGTCGTGTTTGCCGGTAATCATCGCCGTAGTCGTCGCACTTACCGGCAACGTTGTCACGGTAAAAGCCGCTGATGTCGCGCCGCCGGCGACCTTGACCGTCGCCGGGACATTGACCGCCCGATCGTCCGCCGAAAGTTCGACCACGATGCCTGGCGCCGGCGCGGCGGCGGTCAAAACGACCGTTCCATGCGCGGGCTGGCCGCCCGTAACGCTCGACGGGCTCAGATTCAGAGCTCTTACTGTTACCGCTGGGAATCGCCTGAAATCCGGCTGCGATCCGGAGACCGGACGGCTGGAAATATCATGAATCCCTGTTGACGGAGCACAGCTCCCGAACCACAGCGCGGCCGCTACCACTGGTAATGAAACACGAAAGAACGCATCGACCATGGCTGCCTCCATCGGCAGTAACTGGAACGCTGAGAAATACGCTTACGATGTTTTTCTCTGAACCGTCAGCGTCGCTTTTTTGGTTGTACCGTTGTAGGACGCGGAGATCGTCGCTAAAACTTTTGGCCCTGCGGTCGTATTAATGGGGAAGGTTGCGGAATTTCCTCCAGCCGGAATCGTGACAGTCGGCGGCACGACCCCGCGTTTCGGTCTGCTGCTCGAAATCGTTATTACGATTCCGCCGAATGGTGCATTGGCGTTGAACCGCACCGTGCCGGTCGAAGTCGTGCCGCCAGGGACCGTCGTCGGATTTAAATTGAGAGACGATAGCACGGGAGGCATGACCGCAAGCGCTGCGGTTTTGCCGGTCCCGTCATAACTACCCGTGATCGTCGCGGTCGTCGCCGCGCCAACCGGCGAGCTATTCACGGTGAAATTCGCCGATGTCGCGCCGGCCGCAACCGTGACCGTCGCTGGCACGGTGATCGCCGGATCGTCAACTGAAAGATCGATCATGATTCCTCCCGCGGGCGCCGCCGCGGTCAAAACGACCATGCCGCTCGCCGTCTGCCCGCCCGTTACGCCCGACGGGCTTATGCTTACGGCTTTAAGCGCCGCCGCGGTTTCAGCGGGAGCATTGTAGCCTAACTGAATCACTTCGAAGTCGCTTGCCGTAAGCGCAGCGAACGCAGGATTCAAGACAGAGTTGTCCCAACGCGTGTCGTAGGTTCCGGTTATGTACATGTCCGAGCCGTTGTCCGCGACGATGAGGCCGTGCCTCTGCATGGCGCGAAATATTTTCTGCACGTTTGGGTCGCTCGTTCGCTGGGTCACGTCCACGCTCGCCTTCAACCTCAGGCGCGCGCCCATGGGCAACGCGCCCGAGGTCGATCCCGCGCGGTGGGACGCGGGATATACGTAGCCGTTGGTGCGGCGCACGGTGACGCGAAACGCGTGGCCGATTTCGGCGATGCCCGGATCGTAAACTTCGTCGTACCGGATCAGTCCCGGCAGGACCGCCAGGCCGGCGGCGTCGGCCGAAGTCCAGGTGTCGGGCCTCCGGTCGTTGGTGTTCATGTCGAAGAAGGCGCCTGAGCCGGCGTACCATTGATTCTCCGTCGGATTGTAATAGACGTTGAAAAGCTCGTAGAGATAGTTGCGGTCGGCGTCTACGATGAGCAGGTGCCGGTCCTGGCTGCCGCGCCGATCAACGTTGCCCGGATCGCCGCCTTCGATCCAATATGGCTCGAACGCAGCCTCGGGGGGAATCGGATAAAAAGGAAAGCTCATGTCGGTTGCGTGATCGACGCCGTCGCTCTCGTCGGAATACAGAAAATCCACGGCGACCAGGTACGAGGGCGTTACTCCCGACACGACGGCGTAGGGCATGCCATAGATGGCGTTAGGATCTTGCGCCGTCGAAGCGTCGCCGCCGAGATCGGGATGAAGCCGACGCGTGACGCCGTTGTTGATGAATGCAATGTAGCCTGCCGAGTTGGGATCGACCGGCCAACTGCTGATGTCGCGGTTCCACCAGTTGTCGGCGGGGAAAAGCGGCAGGGAATCGGGTAACGGCCCGCCGGGGATGCTATCGATCGCTTGGGCGGGAGTACACGTCCCGAACCACAGGGCAATGGCTGCCAATAAAAGTGAAAGACGAAAAAAACTGTGAACCATGTCCCCCTCTGGCGGTAACAGGACAGCAAGCCGCATGCCGGGCAGATGCCAGCCAGCGCTCTAGCGTAAGGAGGAACTGCGTTGGAAAAAAAAGACAGATTGAGACAAGTTATGGTGGACAACTTTCGGCATTTCGCCGGCGCCTGTGGCGTTTTTCCTTCTTTCGCGTGTTTATCCTTACATCTTTGTCCTTGACGCCCGTTGGATAGTTGCCTTATTTTGCGGCCACAACTAGAGGGGCAATAGAAAAGAGGGAGGGGAAAAATGATGAGGATTTTACTGTTATTGACTGCGCTCCTGGCTTGGCTCGGCGTCGCGCTTGACGCCGAAGCGGCCAAAGTATCGGTCCTGGTCGATCTCGATCCCAATAGCGCCGAGCAAACCGTTATCGTGGAGACCGTCACCGCCGATCAGCAAGGGCTGCTCTATGTTTGCGACCGCGTCAGCGGCAACGTCATTCGGATCGACCCTAAAAATCCCAAGCTGGTTGTCGTCGGCCGAATCGAGGCGCGCGAGATCGGTGGCAAAAAAGTCAGAGCCGACAGTTCGGGACTGGTTTTCAACCAACAAGGCGATCTTTTTCTTACCAGCGGCGCGTTCCGCGAAATTCTCCGCATCAAGAAAGCCGATCTCAATCCCGACAAGCCCGGTGTCGCCGAAACTTTTGCTACCGGCACCGAAGGCGCGAACGGCATCGCCTTCGACAGACGCGGCGTGCTCTACGTCTCGGGAGGCCGGAATGGAAAAATCTATCGCATCGGGCCCGCGGGCGGCGCCGCCGAAAATTGGGCGCAGATCGAGCTTCATACCCGGACGCTGCCGGATGGGAGAACACAGCAGGCGATTCCGGCCAACGGCCTCGTCTTCGATGCCAAAGGAGAAATCCTTTACGTTGCGGATACGGCGCGGGGCGCGATCTGGAAAATTGCCGTGGGCGCGGACGGAAAAGCCGGCACGCCGGCGCTCGTGGCGCAGAGCCCGTTGTTGGAAGGCGCCGACGGACCGGCCTTCGATCCGAGCGGCAGACTTTGGGTCGCGGCCAACGAGCGCAACGCCGTCGTCATGGTCACGCTCGACGGAAAAGTCGAGGACATCGCCAAGAACGGCAGCAAGGGCCCGCTGGAATTTCCCACGTCTGTCGTTTTTGTCGGCAACACGGCCTACGTCAACAACTTCGACACGCCGCGGCGCGACAACCTCGCGGCCGACGGCAAGACTTCCATTGATGGCATCGGCGCCTCGATCGTGCAGATCACGCCGTAGAAAGTTCGACAAAGAATAGATTCATCGCATTTGTGTGGCCAGTGATTGAAATAGAGCGCTCAACGCGCCGGAGACAATCGCCAGATAAATTCCGAAGAGCGCCAGGGTAATGAGAAGATTCTTTTTCCACTGAGGGCTAGAGGCGATGCCGAAAGGAATTCCGACGAGAAAGCCGATGATGTGCGCGACGTAGGCCACCTGGGGATCGTAGCCAGGGACCCGGCTGGGATCGTAGACCACGACGACGTTGTAGACGAAGTAGATGATCGCCACCAAGCCCTGCGGCGCGAGGAAGAGCCAGGAGAATTTGAGCGGGCGCACGAGCATCACGCAGGCGGCGACGGTGAAGATCGCGGCCGAGGCGCCGAGCATCCCGGCGCCCCGCGGCATGAACGGCAGGCTGAGCGCGAAGCCCGCGACCCCACCGGTAAAAAAAACCATGAGATGCTTCCACCGCCCGACGGTTTTCTCCAACGTGCCGCCGAAGACAAATAGAAAGAGCATGTTGCCGAACAGGTGCAGCGGGCTTCCGTGAATGAACAACGCCACGGGCAGGGTCCACAGCCTGCCGTGCATCAGATTGCTGGAGCTGAAGACAAGATTCTGTTCGGCGAACGACGGCGGCTGCTGCCAGGCCCAAAGGCTGGCCGCGATGCAAGCGAGGATCAAAAGAGAGTTGACTCTCATCCCGCTATTAGCCCAGCGCCCGTGCAAGATTGAGCAGCAGCTCCTCAAAATCATCGAGCGAGTTGAAGCGCGGAGAAGCGCCGAGATGCGGCGTGACGATCACGTTGCGAAAGCCGAGCAAGGGGTCGTTGGCCCGGCCCGGCTCCTCGTACGGCACGTCGAGGGCGAAGCCGCCTAGCCGCCCCGACGCGAGCGCGTCGATGAGCGCGGCTCGATTGATGATTTGGGGTTGCGAGACGTTGACGAGCAGCGCGCCGGGTTTGATGGTTTCAAGCTCGCGGCGGCCGATGGTGCCGCGCGTCGCGGCGCCTCCCGGCAGATGGAGGCTCACGCAGTCCGAGGCCGCGAGAAGTTCATCCAGCGAAGAATAGGCCGCGTGATAGCGCCGCTCCTCCTCTGGCGCCAATCGATGGCGTTGCGTATAGACGATGCGCATGCCGAGAGCCGCGGCGCGGAGCGCCAGCTCGCGGCCGATTTCGCCCAGGCCAACGATGCCGAGCTGTCGGCCGAACAGGGTCCAGAGACCGCGGACGCGCGCCCAGTTGCCATTTGCGGTGTGCGTCGTGTCGTAATGCGTGGGCGAAAAGCCCGCGGCGCTTAGCTGCTCCACGGTGATGAGACCGCCGGTCTGATTGAGCTTGCGCGCCAGCGCGAGCAAAAAGGCCAGAGCATGCTCCGCCGTGGCGATATTCGCCCGCCGCCTTACCGTCAGCACACGGACGCTCGCGCGCTCGCACGCGGCGAGATCGATCGACGAAGTGACAGTACCGTATTTCTGCACGATCTTGAGCGAACCTCCCGCCGCAGCGATCTCTTCCGCGCCGATCTTGAACGCTTCTACGACGACGACTTGGGCGCCGCTCAGATTGGCGCCGAGCATGGCTTCATCCGTGACGAGCCGAACTTCCGCAGGGTAGAGGCCGCCGATACGGGCGCGCAGGTCTTCACGCCAGCCATGGAAGTCTGGCAGATCGTGAGCGACGAAGTCGGCGAACGCCGCCGTGCGCGCGGCGGGTGTCTTTGGGTCGAGAATGACCTGGATCAGGCGAAGAAAAGGATCGTCTTCGACGACGATGATGGATCGCGGCGACTTGGCCATCGATGCGCTCGACTAGTCCGTTTCCGGATCGATCTTCAGCGCCTTCAACACCCGCGAGAGCATGTTATAGGCGCCGATCAGCATCGTGAGCTCCACGGTCTGCCGCTCGCTGTAATGGTTTCTTACTTCGGCGAAGACGGTGTCAGGCACGTCGATATCGCGCGTCATCGCATCGACGTAAGCCAGTAGCGCCCGCTGCGGAGCACTGAACAGTTGCGATTCGCGCCAATTCGCCAGTGCATCGACCTGCGCCTCGGTGATTCCTTCCTTCAGAGCGTAGGCCGGACCGTGCGCGCGTAGAATGTAATTGACGCCGTTTAATATCGCAACGCGTAGGATCGCCAGCTCGCAGCTCTGGCCGTCGATCTCCGTCCGATAACGGACGGCCTGATTCAGCTCGAACCAGCAGCGTGCCGGCTCCGGGCTGTGCAGCATCATACGGTAGATATTCAAGAGCCGGCCGCTGCGCGCGCCACGGAGCTTGGCGATCAGTTCGGACAGCTCGGGATGAACCTTCTCGTCAATCAAAGACACGCGCGCCATAGCAAACCTTGTTTGATCTCATCGGAACGATACATCCATGGATTTTTTATCGAAAGCCGACGCAATCGAGCTTACAAGAGGCCAGGCTCAAATTGCAATTCCCGGAAGAAAACACGAAGAGGGTAACCGAAAACATTTCCGGCTACCCTCTTCGTGGGCTACCCTGAGGCAGCATGTGCATGCCCGGGTTTGATCAATTGTAAGTTTTTGTTTTCTGAGGCGATCTCCTTTCGTTCGACAAATCTGAATAGTAACAAGCGCAAGCCCTGTGCCAGTTTGTCGTTGACGACAAGAGCGTCGTTTTCAAGAAGATGTGTGAACGGTCGATTATTTTCGCGCCACCTGGTTTGAAGGCATTCACCTACAGTTATTCGGATCAACCTGCGGATTTTGGACATCGTTCGGCTTGCAGAGCGTCTCGACCATTGTCACAATAGCGCTTCGAGATTTTCCATGAAACGTTGGGGCATTATTATCTGCGCGGTGATTTTTCTCTTTGCGGCCGGTACGGTCGTCGGCTTTCGTATGGCGGTGCGAACGCTGAAAGACAAAGTCGTGGCAGCTCTCGGGTCAGGAAGCAAAGTTGCGGAACTGAACGTCGGCTGGAATTCGGTCGAGCTCAGAGGGATCGAGATCGCAGGGCCGAAAGATTGGCCGGTGAGGCGGACGCTTTACGCCGAGCGCGTGACGATCGTGCCGAGTCTTGCAAGTCTTTTGACGCAACAAGTTCAGATCTCGTCCGTCACCGTCGAGCAACCCTACCTTTCACTTGTGCGCGCTCCGGGGAAGCTGATCCTGCTCCCAAGTCTTTTAGGGACTGGCGAGCGAAAAGATCGACGGAACGAGCGTGCGGTCACGATTTTCCGAATAGTCGTGCAAGGGGGTGTCGACGCCGTCGATCTCGTAAGCCTACAACCCTATCTTGTCAAAAAAGGAGAAGCGCGCGTCGATCGAGGGACTTTGGATCTGAACGTCCGATCCGAAGTCCGGAACAGCAGACTGGATGGAAAGGGGAGGGCAGTCATCAGGGATCTCGGATTCGCGCCACCGCGCGGCTATATGAAAATTTTCATGGGGCTGCCGAGAAACGCGGTCGTCGGCTTTCTCAAGGACCACCAAGGCGCGATCGACGTGGACTTTACTCTCCACGGTGACATCAGCCATCCAAATTTTTCGCTAAACGAATCGCTCGCTAACCGCGTTGCGACCGGTATGGCGGAGCAGTTGGGCGTTACGGTTAAGGGAATGGCGACAGGAATCGGGACGCTTGGTCGAGAGGGAGTGGAGAGCGCGGGCAAAATCACCGACGCGATAGGCTCTGCGATACGGGACATTTTCGGCGATCAAAAACGCTAAGGTTGAGTCGCGAAAAAGGGAGTCTGCCGAAGAGAAATCCACCTGCGATCTTGTCTTCGCGGTCGAAGTAGGAGAATTTCTAAAGAGCGAAGGCGGCGGCCGAAACTGGAAAACCGGTTTAGGGCTAAATCCCGACGCGCACCGCGTCTCAGTGCTTTCTTCCGATCCAGGAAAAGTCTATCTCGTCATGCCGACTACCAACTGCGGACCGACGGACATCGCTGGCGTTTGCGCCAGTCACAATGGCGGCGAGACCTGGATGAACCTAACGCCAATAGATTTTCGGATCGGATACCTCGATCCGCTCCTTTACATCCGCTTCACGGGAACCTTTTGTTTGTCGCCGGTGCTAAGACCGGTCCGGGCGTTTGGAGAAAGTTGCACACGGCCGCCGCGCGCATCGCACGCAGCAGGGATGCGGGTAAAAGCTGGGATGTTTTGACCGGGGGCTGCCTTAGCACTGCGGGGAAACATCGAAGCTTTTTCAATGGATTGATGGATCGGTGGCTGTGCACTTTTCGCCGGAACTACGGATGGAGGACTTTTCTACAGTGCCTAACGAAGGAGAGAGTTGCGAGAAGATCATCGAGGGATTCGGCGCCGTTTCAAAGGCACATCATCAAGACCGCAAAGCATCTACTGCCTGACGCTTATAGAAATAAGGCTTAACCGACCGAACCTCAATTTGATCGGACAGCCAAAATTTTACAAGAAATTCAAAACTTTTCGGTAGTTGACTCGTGCGGAGGATTTACCCGATCAGGCGAGAATGCCCTGAATATCCTGGATCGAATAAGGACGAAGCCCCTAGGGGATTAGACCAAACAATGGCATTTGTGCCCGATTCTTGTACAGTCCGCCGAGATATAGAAACTTTTGAACGACATAATTGTTTGTATTTTTAAGTAGTTGTGGCATATCAGTTCTGTTATTTGCTTGGCATTTATATTGCGTAAAACGCCTACAATTCAGTTTACGGGTGTAGGGTGAATTTCTATGTCGGTTCTCGAGGCAAAGAAGTGGTATGCCGTGTACTCCAAGCCACAGAAAGAAGAGTTCGCCGAATTTTGCTTAAAACTCAGAGGTGTCGAGGTTTTTCTTCCTAAGCTTCTTTTTCCGGAGTCTTTGAAAAAGCGCAAACGAATCATGCCCTTGTTCCCTAGTTATCTATTTACGCGGATCTACACGCCGGAACAATATCATTGTATTCTTTGGACGCCTGGTGTGAAGCGCATCGTGAGCTTCAATGGGGCGCCCGCGCCTCTTGACGAGAGTGTCATTGCGTTTCTAAAACAAGAGGGAACACCTGACGGAATCATACCCGCACGCTCGGACCTAAGGAAAGGCCAAGAAGTGCAGATAACCGGTGGACCGTTTGAGGGACTGGTCGGAATTATCCAGGAACCGCCTTGTGCCAAGGGGCGTGTGAAAATTCTGATGAAATTGTTAAGCCGCCAAATTAAAGTTGAGGTGCCTCTCCAGTTGATAAACTGTGGTTGGGTTGCTCAGCCGTCCAAATCGGCCCGGTTTGATTTGGGTTCATGTAATCCTCAGGCTCACGCCTGAGGATTTGGCTTTTCTAAGAGGCATCTTCAGTGAGGCTAGAACCTTAGACGGCGGAGCTATGTCCGCCGGACAATAAACGCGTATCTCCTGCCTAAATAATAGCTACTCAGTCTCCCCATTCCATCTCCGTGCCCTCTAGTTCCGTAAAAATACCACAACCGCCGACATGTATAACGATTACTTCGGTTTTCGAGAAACACCTTTCAACGTTACTCCTAACCCGAAGTACTTTTACAGCAATCCGACCTATCAGGAGGCTTATGCCATCCTTCTGTACGGAGTACGGGAGCGAAAAGGATTTATCGTTCTTACCGGAGAGGTCGGAACCGGAAAAACGACGCTTCTTAGGAAATTAATGAACGGTCCTGAGGAGAACGTTAAAATAATATTTTTTTACAACACGACACTCGGCTTCGAAGAGTTGATTAGCTTCGCTTGTGACGAACTGAGTCTCCCGGTAATAGGCTCGGGGCGGCTTCAAAAAATCCAGGCGCTTAACGAGTTCTTGATCGCCCAGTCTCGAAGGGGCGGGACCGTCGTTTTGTTGGTAGATGAGGCGCAGAATCTGACCGACGATGTTTTGGAAAATCTCCGGCTATTGTCCAATTTGGAAACCTCGAGCGAAAAGCTCTTGCAGATCGTGTTGGTCGGGCAAACTGAGCTCGATGCCAAGCTCTCGCAGACGCAACTGCGCCAGGTTAAGCAACGCGTGGCGCTTCACTGCCGGCTGGACCGCCTTAAGGACCGCGAAGTCGGTCCGTTTATCAACTACCGTCTGAGAATGGCAGGTTTCGAAGGGGACGATCTTTTCACGGCAGACGCCGTCCGGGAGGTAGCCTCCTATTCCAAAGGCATTCCGCGGCTGATCAATATTATATGTGACAACGCGTTGCTCATTGGATATGCTACATCGGCAAAAAAAATATCCGGCGACATGATCCGAGAGGCAGCCGGTGATCTCCAGCTGGATGATATGGACCGGCGCGTTGGCGATGGCGGTTCTTTTGCGGCCAAGACAATCACAAAAGATGGAAAGAATGAAGATAAGAAACGATCCAATGCGGGAGAAGAACCAGCGGTCCGCCGTTTACGGAATATCAAGCCAGTTTTGGTTGGAAGTTTTGCGGCATCAATTCTTCTCGCCTTCTTAATCGGAGGGGTGTTTTTCCAGCCGGACTTCTACGCGTGGTTCTCGGATGTTGTGTTCAGTCCATGGAAGCCGGCAAAAATCCAAACTACCGTCCGGCTGGAGACTTCAGGGAATTCGATGGAAGGTGCCGAGGATGGGAAATCTCCAGTCGCTAGCGAAACCGCACTGGCATCGGCCAGGCCGGTCGAAGCGGCCGCGTCTTCAAACAATGAAGCCCAGGGTCAACAGAAAGCGCAACGCTCATCGGTCGGCTACTCCGTTCAATCCACAGAGGGAATGGCGGGCATTTCGGATGAGCGGAGGGACCGGTCTGTTGTGATTCAACGCGGCAATACAATCAGCCGAATTGCCGGTCAGATTTACGGCGCCGACAGAATGGTGCTAGGCATGGACCTTCTCAAAGAGTATAACCCACGTATCGAAGATCTTAACTGGGTTTTTGCGGGACAGCAGCTCTCGCTTCCTCCTCTCACGCGAGAGACTCTGCTGCGCCGACAATCGGATGGTAGCCATCATCTTATTCTCGATTCATTCTTTAATGCCCAGGAGGCGGCAAAATTGAGTCAGGCTGTGCGTCTTAAAGGATACGCAGTTGCTATCACACCGCGGAAAGTTTTCGATAATTTAATGGTCCATCGGGTTGAGATTCGCGGATTGAAGAGCTTGGAAGACGCCTACCGTGCCTGGGAGGTCGCAACAGCCAGTCGGTGGATTGCGGTGACCGACAGCTCGGCCTATAAAGAGAATCCCTGAAGCGATTGCGGTTGAAACTGCTGTGAGTCATTGTTGCAAAAGAATATTCGAGTATGCTAGCGTATAACGATGGCCGTGACGTTCCGACTCAGTGCGGGCAGGTTTTTTCTTGGGTGGGTCAGTTGCCTGTTATGTTTCTTATCTTTTTTTTCAGTCGGGGAAGCGACGGCGGGTTGGGCCGGCAGATTTTCTTTGACCGCGTCAGAAGAATACAACGATAACATTTTTTTTTCCAATAGTCCCGGCCGCAAGAATGAGTCGGACTTTATCACCGCAATTGTTCCGACCTTTACGGTCCTGTATTCACCTCCTGGCCAAATCAACCCAACATTAATTGCCAACCTCAGTCCGTCCGGACAGCTCTATGCGCATCACAGCGATCTGAACAATTTCGGCGACAATATTAATTTTAATGCTCTATTTAACTACCAGTACTCTCCAAGACTCACTTTCCTTGTGGGGGATGCCATGTCCCGCGGGGGCGTCACGCGAACAGGTTTGGGAGCGGAGGGTCAGACTCCGACCACGCCAACTTCTGTTCCTCCACCTGGCTCCCCTCCGACTCTTTCCGATAACCAGGATTTAACCGGTCTGCTCAATCGAGGCAAGGTCTTCCAAAACAATTTTTTAGTTCACGGTGCATACCTGATGAGGCCGAGATTTACTCTTATTGGAAGATATGGGCTGACTTATACGGATCTCGATGCGGTGGGGAATGAAATTGGTAATTCTATAGGCGTCCGAGGTGTTTATGCATGGGGCAACCATAACCTGCATGTGGGTTATACCGTTACGCACTTTTCTCGCAGTGGCAATAACTCAGACAGTGTCGTCATCCATAGTTTCGACTTGGGGGACGATTATTTGAGTGCCCTACAGATTCGGTTGAGCCCCACCTTGACACTCTCGCTGTCGACGGGGCTGGGTTTAAACACGGGAGGCACAGGCCCTAAAATTGTGAACAATTCAAGTGCCACTATCATCAAACTTTGGCGGACGGCTGTTTTTCAGGCAGGGGCTCGCACTGGTCTTGGGAGCAATTTCGGGCTTTCCTCCGGCGTCGCCCAAACAACAACTTTTTTCAGCGGCTTCGAAATTCGCCTGACCCAACAACTGAAGGGCATCTTGCGCCTTGACTATTCTATAATTAATGGGTCAGACACCGATATAAATGTTTTTCGCGCTAGTAGCGGGCTTCAATATTGGATCACGACGTGGCTTTCTTCGACTTTCACATATAGCCACCGTTGGCGGGATTCCGATAACTCGACCGAATCGTTAAACAGAGGCAGAGTGGCGGGCAACAGTGTCCTTCTAGCTTTGACGGCGCATTTCGATGTCTGGCCCAATGTTGGATTGTCGACAGCGCCCATGCGTGAATTTCTGCTCCAGCCCGGACTCCCCCCCTTCGCCACGCCGCCAGCTCCGGAACCCGCACCCCCGGAACCGCCTCAGCCGCAATCTCCCGGACCGCCGCCCTGATCCGCCTTGTCAGCGTAGCTTTCTCCGTAATCGTGCGAAATTAAGATCTCCCGTCCGCCCTCAGAGGAGTAATAGACCTGAACGTTGTCTTGCCGCCGGGCACGTCAAAGGAAAATGCGTCAGCGGCATGCCGTGCCCCATTGTGTTCCTGGGTATAGGTCTTTATAAAAACTTGAGCGGACAAGGAGGGACTATGAAAAAGTGGCTGTTCTTTCTATTGGGGATATTCTTTCTCGCATCATGCGGAACAAAGGAACTTCGCGTCCATCAAGTTCAACTGCCCGCCGGAACTCCGGATCCGGCAAAGCCGGCGGATGAGTTTTACGTCATCGGTCCCGGCGATTCGCTGGATATCGTCGTCTGGAAAGAACCGGTTCTTTCTGGTCCGGTCAAAGTTCGTCCGGACGGATTCATCACTCTTCCGCTTGTCAACGAGGTCCAGGCGGCCGGAATGACGACGGGTCAGTTGAGGAAAGTGCTGGAGGATAAATACCGGCAGTTTGTGACAAGCCCCTTTGTGAGCATTCGCGTCGGGAACATATCATCGAGCGAGATATTTTTGATCGGCGAAGTTACAAAGCCGGGAGCCTATCCGGCGACGGGGAATGACACGGTTCTACAAATGCTTACCCGGGCCGGCGGTCTGACGATTTTTGCCGATCGGCACAACATTAAATTGGTACGCCGGGCAGGGGACAAAGTCACCGAGTATATCGTCGACTATGATGCCATCGTCCAGGGCGATCTCAAACAGGATATCCTGCTCAGGCCCGGCGACCGTGTCATCGTACCGTGAAGCAAGATAGCTTTCAATGAAGCGAGCTCAAGCAAGACTTTTGGAGGTGTTTTATGGTGTCGTCGCCTGCTTTCGATATTAAAAATTTGGCCAACCTTTTCTATCTAAAGAAAGAGAAGATCATTACCGTGTTCCTCGTGGTCTTCTCCCTGGGCGCCTATCTGGCACTCAGCCTTCCTGATATTTACCGGTCGAGCTCTGTGATCCTGCTTACTCCGCAGCAGCTCCCTGCTTTTTACGTACATTCGCCGGTGACGGCTACCATTGACCAGCGCATTCGCGCGACTTCCGAGGCGATTCTCGGCAGAACCCGCCTGCAGCAGGTCGTCGAGGAACTTAATCTCTACCCGACGTTGACGGGAATCGATAGCCGGATTGCGAAATTGCGGAGAAATATTCAGATCGAAGTCCGGCGCAACGATACCTTTGCAATTTCCTTTGACCATGCGGTCCCCGAGATAGCGAAGCGAGTGGCCGACCGGCTCGGTTCGCTTTTTGTGAACGAGAATTTGGAGAAGAGGGAACAGTTGGCAACCGGAACCACGACCTTTCTCAATATGGAGTTGGATAGACTGCGCAAGGATTTGGAAAGAGAAGAGGCCGCGGTGAATCTGTTCAAGGCGCAACATCGGTTCGAGCTTCCCGAGCAGCTTGATGCCAATCTCAGGACCAGTGAACAGCTTCGAGCGCAACTCCAGGGCAATACGCTCCGTCTGTCAACTCTTCACGAAAGAAAAGCGAGCCTGGCAAAGCAACTGACGGAATCGCAATATATGGTTTCCGGCGTCGGTCGGTTTAACAGTGCAGAAGGACAACAGGGCGTTTCTGGATGGCGGACGGTTGAGGATCGCAAGCTGCAATTGGAGGATCTTCTTACGCGGTATAGCGAGAAGCATCCGGACGTTGTTCGCCTGAAGAATGAGATTCAATCGCTGGAGGCAGAAGCGAAAAATCAGTCTCAGACGAAAGGATCCGTTGCAACACCTTTGGTGCGAAACCCGGTGCAGCAAATGCTCCTCAAACAGATCGAAGACTTGAACTTGGAAATAAACACTACAGAGGCCGCCAATGATGTCTTGAGGAAACAGATTGCGTCTTATCAGGCTCGAATCGATAACACGCCCATGCGAGCGATAGAAGTCGCTAAAATTAGTCGTGGCTACGACAGTACCCTAAAGAAATACCAGGAACTGCAAGGCAAATCGCATGAGTCGCAGCTTTCCGAGAATATGGAAAAAAAGCAGAAGGGGGAACAATTCCAGGTCGTCGATAAGGCCAATTTGCCCCAAGCGCCGGCGGCGCCGAATCGCTTATTAATTATTCTGGTCGCTTTTGGGGCCGGGTTGGCCGGGGCTTTTGGATTGGTCTTTCTCCAAGACAATCTCGACACCTCGTTTAAACGAGCTGAAGAACTCAGAGAGTATTCAGATGTCCCCCTGCTGGCGACCATTCCAGCCGTCAGCAGCAGGGGCAGCATTTTGGAGCAAAGGCGCTCTCAGAGAATTTTAGTCTTTGTCTCCGGATTAGGCTTGGTCGTCGGAATTGTCTCTATTCATTTTTTAAGTCCGTTATTTTTTTAGGTTGCTATCTTTATGGTGTGTCGCGCAATACCGCACGGGAAATCTGCAGGGAGAAATGTTTTTAGCGAAATCGGCGCAAATCGCCGGGAGGTGTTGTTATGAGCAGAGTCTTCGAAGCCTTGGAAAAGGCAAGCAAGGAAAAGGCCGTAACTATCCCAAGGTTTGGGGATCGGCAGGCGTTGCGCGAGCCGGTGATCTCTAATAAAGGGAGTTTCGAGCCTGGGCGCAACGGCAAGGACCGGGATGTTGTTACCTCTCCGGGATCGTGGCGGGAACGAGCGGAGGAAGTTCTATTTGGGCGAGACCTGCGCAGCTACAAGAATTTCCCCCTCGTTGCCTTAGAGAAAGAATCGCCAGCGGCCGATCAGTACAAAATCCTGCGTGAGCAAGTAAGGAGGCTGCGGCTGGAGACGGGCGTTCGCTGCCTCTATGTGACGAGTCCCATCAAACGCGACGGCAAGTCGATGGTAGCGGCGAATCTCGCCACCGTTGTAGCGCTGGATTCCGGAGAGCGAGTTTTGCTTATGGATTGTGACCTGCGTAATCCTCAAATTCATCAGTATTTCGGCATGCAGCGCAGTCCCGGGATTACGGATTATTTGACTTCGACCTCAAACGAGAACGTCTTAAATTACGTTCAAGAAAGCTTCCTTCCTAACCTCCAGGTTCTTCCGGCCGGGAAATTTTCCGGTCTGGCCGCGGAGCTTTTGGCGACTGAGAAGATGAGAATTATGATGGATGAGATTCGCCGAAAGTTCCCTGACCATCAGATCATTATCGATGGCCCGCCGGTCCTCTCAACCCCAGATCCGTTGGTTATGGCTCGACAAGTGGATGGAGTCATCCTGGTCGTCCGCGCCGGCAAGACTCCACGGGATTGTCTATCGGAAGCCATGGAAATCCTCAAGTCCGATAAAATCATGGGAATCGTCCTGAACGGCGCGGAACTAGGCATGACTTCCAAGTACTATTATTACCAAGAAACCGTCTAAGTAGATCCATACCGATGAGACTGTTCAACCGTTATTATTCCGGCCACCATTTACTCCTGCCTTTGGTTGACCTCATCCTGGCAGTAGTTATCGCGGCGGTCGCCCGGTTTGTGGTGGATTTCGCTGAAATCCGCCCTGCGGTCCACTGGTCTGCATACCTGTTACAAGGAGGAATTGTAGGGTTCTTGGTCATCATTGTTTTCTATTATGCGGATCTTTATTCGATCGATTCAACCCTGCCTGAAAAGGAGTGGGGCGTTCGCCTCGTAAGCGGATTCGGCGTTACCTGTCTTATTATAGGCGGCCTGAGTCAGGTCATAAGAAGGCCGGATTTGCGAGATATTTCGCTCACGACCATGCTCCTGATCGGGGTCGGCCTTTTTGCCTGGCGTGTCGAGTTTACGAGGCTTCTCAAGAAGCGTCGAATTTGCGGCAAGGTACTTATCGTCGGCACTCAAGCGATTGGAAAAATCGTGGCTGAGGAGTTGCACCGTCGGAAGCATCTGGCCATGGAGGTCGTTGGTTTCATTGGGCATCAAGCGGGGCAAGTGGTCCTCTCCTACGGTAATCCGACTCGAGTCAGTTTGCCCGTCTTTCCTCGTCATTCCACGATCCAGGTGGTGGAGAGCAATAGAGTGGACAGAATCCTGGTGGAGGGTCCGGAGAGCTGTGCCGATTTTCCGGCGCAGGATCTGGTTATGCTGCGTCTGCGCGGCATACCGGTCGAGGACTGCCACCGGTTCTACGAGCGCGTCATGGGGAAGATTCCCATCACCGATCTCCAACCCGGATGGATCGTTCTTTCGGAGGGATTTCGGCGCAATCGATGGATTTTATCCAGTAAGAGAGCCGTCGATGTCGTAGTCTCGATCATCGGCCTTATTCTCTCAGCTCCCATCGCTTTGCTGGCGGCGATCGCAATCAAGTTAGATTCCAAGGGCCCGGCTATTTATTCTCAGGAAAGGGTCGGGCAGTACGAGCGGCCATTCATGCTGTACAAATTCCGCTCGATGTTGAATGACGCTGAAACCGGGACCGGCCCGGTTTGGGCGGCGAAAAGCGACCCGCGGATCACTCGCGTGGGGAAAATCCTTCGTAAACTGAGAATCGATGAGATTCCTCAGATGGTCAACGTGTTGAAAGGCGAGATG
Organism: Candidatus Binatia bacterium; assembly: GCA_036504975.1. Lineage (NCBI taxonomy): Bacteria > Candidatus Binatota > Binatia (SeqCode) > Binatia bacterium. Next base: position 75,717 of record DASXUF010000072.1, read on the forward strand.
AGCTTTGTCGGGCCAAGACCGGAGCGACCCTTTTTCGTTTCCAAACTTAAAGAAAAAATACACTACTATCATCTTCGTTTTTCAGTGAAACCCGGTCTCAGCGGTTGGGCGCAAATTTGCTATCCCTACGGGGACAGCGAAGAGGACGCGATCGAGAAACTACACTACGATCTCTATTATATAAAGAATATTTCTGCGTTGTTTGACCTGCAAATCATTTTCGAGACTCTCAAGACCGTTCTTCTCAGGCACGGTTCCCGATAGTCGTATTGTAAACACCGCCCATCCGATGACGGGAGCTTTCTAAAATTCCCGAACCCTCCAAGCGTTGACGCCTGATAACAGGCCTTCGCAATGCTCTAACCTCTCTGCGCTTGCGCAGCGTTATTCCCTTCACATGATATCGCTCCCTTCCCTTAACCCGATACACGTGCAGTCTTTCTTTCTCCTTGAGACTCAAGGTGCGGAGGTGCCATGTTAAATGCGCTGAGCGTCGATGTAGAGGATTATTATCAAGTGTCGGCATTCGAGAGCGTGGTTCGGTTTGAAGATTGGAGCCGCCGCGAGAGCCGCGTCGAAAGAAATACATATCGCATCCTCGATCTCCTGGACAAATTTCATGCAAAGGCCACTTTTTTTGTTTTAGGGTGGGTTGCTGAACATAATCCGGCTCTGGTTCAGGTCATCTCAAAACGCGGCCATGAGATTGCCTCACATGGCTACGCCCATCGGCTTATCTACACCCAGACCCAGGCACAATTCCGCGAGGAAACGCGGCACGCCAAAAAAGTGGTCGAGGATATCATCGGTCAATCCATTATCGGGTACCGAGCCGCGAGCTATTCGATTACTGCGGAAAGCCTCTGGGCGCTTGATATTTTGGCGGAGGAAGGGTTTCAGTACGATTCGAGTATCTTCCCCATACGCCATGATCGATATGGGATACCGGGTCACGAACGGTTTTTTCATGTCTTAAACGGGAACGGACATCTACCCATCGCTGAAGTTCCTCTTTCGACGCTCCGAATCGCGGGGCTCAACATTCCGGTCGCCGGCGGCGGATACTTCAGGCTTTTGCCCTATGCGATGACCCATCTCGCTTTACTCTACCTGAACCGACAGGAAGGACAGCCGGCCATCGTTTACTTTCACCCGTGGGAAATCGATCTGGATCAGCCGCGGATACAAGCCGGTTGGATAAGCCGCTTTCGTCACTATACGAATTTGGCTCGAATGGAGGGAAAGCTCAGGAGGCTACTGGCGAACTTCTCGTTTGCCCCGATCCGAGAGGTCTATGCGACGAGTTTGAGCGCACCTGCGACTACGTTGAAAACCGATGCAGCGTGAAACCCTCGTGGAAGAGACGTCAACAAGTCACGCCGAGTGGGACGAGTATGTCATGGGACATCCTCAAGCTACCGGCTATCACTTGATGACATGGCGGCGCATCATCGAGAGAGTCTTCGGACACCGCACTTTCTACCTGACATCGAAGGATCGGCAAGGACGGATTCGCGGGGTTTTGCCTTTGGTCTGTCTTTCGAGCCGACTGTTTGGTCGCTTCCTGGTTTCCCTGCCCTTCGTCAATTACGGCGGCGTCCTGGCGGACGATGACACCTCCCGGAGCGCATTATTGGAGCGCGCTGTAAAGTTGGCGAAGAACGTTACGGCCGACCACATCGAGCTCCGGCACGAGCAGCCCTCTGGTCTCCAATGGCCGGACAAGCAGCATAAGGTTTCCATGCGTTTGCAGCTTCCCGACGGGTTCGACGCGCTCTGGAGCAAATTCCCCGCGAAGCTACGCAGCCAAATCCGGCGAGCGGAAAAAGAAGGAATGTCTTTCCGTCTTGGAAGAGACGATGTGCTGGAGGATTTTTATAATGTCTTTTCGAGAAACATGCGCGATCTCGGGACGCCCGTCTACGGAAAGACTTTTTTCTCAGAAATCTTGAAATCCTTTCCGGACAGTTCCCGGATCGGCGTCGTTTACCTGAAAGATCAACCCGTTGCCGCCGGGTTTTTATACGCCTTTCGGCGAGTATTGGAGATCCCATGGGCGTCGTCGGACCGGCGCTTCAACCGCCTGGCCCCAAACATGCTGCTTTACAGCTCGGCGCTCAAATACGGTTGCGAGCAAGGCTTTAGCCTTTTTGATTTCGGGCGCTCCACCCCGGGCGGCGGCACCTACAGGTTCAAGGAACAATGGGGAGCGCAGCCGGTTCCGCTCCATTGGCATTACTGGATGCCGAACGGCGGCCCGCTGCCGGATCTCAGTCCTGCGAACGCCAAATTCAAGTGGGCCATTTCTGTCTGGCAGCGTTTGCCTTTGTTCGTGAGCAAGCGTTTAGGGCCGAGCATCGTGCGATTTATACCGTAGGAATAGTAACGCGAGGGATAAGACCGTGAAAATCATTTTAATAAGCGGGGCGCGGCCCAATTACATGAAGATCGCTCCGATTGTTTGGGCGATCCGGCGATTCAATCGGCGGAGCGCTCCGCCGATTCAATCTCTTTTGATTCATACGGGGCAGCACTACGACCCCCAGCTCTTCGATGTCTTTTTCCGCGAGCTGGATCTTCCTGTGCCGGACTACTGCCTCGATGTCGGCTCGGGGTCGCACACTCAACAGACGGCTAGAGTGATGGAGCGTATCGAGCCTATTTTACAGAAGGAACGCCCCGATCTTGTGGTAGTCGTGGGAGACGTCAACTCAACGGTCGCCGCGGCGCTCACCGCCGCAAAGCTCCAGATTCCGCTGGCGCACGTCGAGGCCGGACTTCGCAGCTTTGACCGGACAATGCCTGAGGAGATCAATCGGATGGTGACCGACGCTCTCTCGGATTATCTCTTCGTCACCGAAGAGAGCGGCAAAGAAAATCTGCTGCGCGAGGGCGTCGACGCAAAAAAGATTTTCTTTGTCGGCAACGTCATGATCGACTCCCTGCAGCAATCGCGCCATCTATGGGAATGTTCGACGGCGCACGAGAAGTTGGGCCTGAGGAGAGGCGAGTACGGGGTGGTCACGCTGCACCGTCCTTCGAACGTGGACGAAGGCGAGACGTTGCAGATGTTGATGAAAGCGCTTGCGGACGTCGCCCAGCGTCTGCCGATTATTTTTCCGGTCCATCCCCGCACTCGCAAACGGCTCGAAAGCCTCAACGGCTCACTGCCAGGCCTTCGTTTCGACTTTGAGCGCGTCACGGGTCGAGGGTTATATTGCTTGGATCCGCTTGGCTATCTGGATTTCATGTCCCTGGTTTCCGGCGCACGGATTGTGCTGACGGATTCGGGAGGAATTCAGGAAGAGACCACCTTCCTCAACATTCCTTGTCTCACGCTGCGCAACAATACAGAGCGCCCCGTGACCGTGATGCAAGGGACGAATCGCGTGATCGGCACGTCTCCCGCGACGATCGTCAAAGAAGCCGGTCGGATTCTAAAATGCCCTCCTCCGGCGCTGGCTGCTCCGCCGCTTTGGGACGGCCAGGCCGCTGAGCGCATTGTCGCGGTGCTGCTGGAGCACATCCCGGGCGGATCATCGTGATCTCGGGCCGATAAGCCTGCTTGACTAAGGTCTACACTCTATAATACGGAACCAGGCTCTCTCATAACGATGATCTTCACCGAGACGAAGCTCCCGGGCGCCTTCATCCTCGACCTGAAGCGCCTCGAAGACGGCCGCGGCTTTTTCGCGCGCGCTTTCTGCCAGCGTGAGTTTGCCGAACACGGGCTCAAGCCGCTGATCGCCCAGGCGAACGTCGCCTTCAACAAGAAAAAGGGCACGATGCGCGGAATGCATTTTCAATTTCCGCCCGCCGCCGAGACCAAGCTGGTGCGGTGCACCTACGGCGCCATCCTGGACATCATCGTGGATCTGCGCCCCGAGAGCCCGACGTATCTCGATCATGTTGCGGTCGAGCTTACGGCCGACAACTATCGGGCGCTTTACGTGCCCGAGCGTTTCGCGCACGGCTATCAGGTTCTAGAAGACAGAACGGATACGAGCTATCAGGTGGGCGAGTTCTACGCTCCTGGCTTGGAAGGCGGCCTTAAGTACGACGATCCGCGGCTCGGCTTGAAATGGCCGCTAGCCGTGACCGAGATTTCGCCCAAGGACGACGGTTGGCAGCTTCTCGCCGAGATCGCGCCGGAGATCAGGCGGAAAATGAGCCTTAAGCAGGAAGGGAGAACGTCATGATTATTGTAGATAACGCCCTGAAAGCCAGGGAAGAGCAGGGCAAGCCCATCCGCGTCGGTATGATCGGCGCCGGTTTCATGGGACAAGGCCTCACGAACCAGATCGAGAACAGCGTTCCCGGCATGCGCATGGCGGCGGTCTATAACCGGCGTCCCGAGCGCGCCTTCCACGTCTATCGCTACTCGGGACGCGACGACGTGAAATCCGCCGTTATCCAGGAGGAGCTCGACGATGCCGTCCGCCGCGGCGTCGCGACCGTCGCCGAAGACCCGTTCATGATCTGCCGGTCGCCGGAGATCGACGTGGTGGTGGACGTGACCGGCTCGGTGGAATTCGGCGCGCACGTGATTCTCGAAGCCTTCCGCTTCGGCAAGCCGGTGGTGCTGGTGAACGCCGAGGTGGACTCCACCATCGGCCCCATCCTGCGGGTATACGCGAAAAAGCATAAAGTCATCCTCTCGGCATGCGACGGCGACGAGCCCGGGCTCCAAATGAATCTCGTCCGCTGGGTTAAAGGGCTTGGCTTAATTCCGCGCGCGGTGGTCAACGTGAAAGGACTTCAGGACCCGTATCGGAACCCGACGACCCAGCAGGGTTGGGCCGAGCGCTGGGGGCAGAACGCCGCGATGGTGACCTCGTTCGCCGACGGCTCCAAAATCAGTTTCGAGCAGTCGATTGTGGCGAACGCGACCGGCTTCAAAGTCAGGTCGCGCGGGATGTCCCGCGGCCTCAACTACGACGGCTCCATCATGGACGTCCGTAAGCTCTACGACATCGACGAGCTGCGCGCTTTGGGCGGCATCGTCGATTATACGGTCGGCCCGCCGCTCATCAAGGCTTTCTGTTTGGCCGAGCACCCCGATCCCAAGCAGCGCCACTATCTCAATCTCTACAAGATGGGCGAAGGACCGTTGTATCCGTTCTGGACTCCCTACCACCTGGTGCATTTCGAGATGCCGAACGCGATCGCGCGCGTCGTGTTGTTCGGCGACGAGATCGCCCCGCCGCTCGGCGGGCCGGTGGTCGAAGTGTGCGCCGTCGCCAAGCGCGACCTCAAGGCGGGCGAGGTGCTCGACGAGTACGGCATGTATATGACCTACGGCGAGGCGGTGAACGCGGACGAAATGAGCGCGCGGCGTTATCTTCCCGAGGGTCTGGTGGAAGGCTGCAAGCTCAAACGCGACATCGCAAAAGACCAGCCGCTCACTTACGACGACGTGGAATTGCCGGCGGGACGCCTGGCGGACAAGCTCCGCGCCGAGCAGTACCGGCACTTTCGCAACGAGAGCTGGCTCGAAGAGCGGTTGCGGGGCTCGCGCGCCGGCGACATAGGTCGCAGGCACGGCGATGTTGCGAGCCATCGCTCCGTTCCATAACGCGCTCCCGGCTCCATCTCAAAAAATTCTGCTCTAACCGGCGGAGGATATGCAATGAAAGTCGTTCTCTTTTGTGGCGGCCTGGGGATGCGTTTGCGGGAGTATTCCGAGACGATTCCTAAGCCGATGGTGAACATCGGCTACCGCCCGATACTCTGGAACGTCATGAAATATTACGCCCATTACGGCCACAAGGATTTCATTCTCTGCCTCGGCTTCGGCGCGGATTACATCAAGAATTATTTTCTCAACTACAACGAATGCATCTCCAACGATTTTGTTCTGTCCCAGGGCGGCAAGAGCCTCCGCCTTTTCAACAGCGACATCGACGATTGGAAGATCACCTTCGCCGACACCGGCACCACTTCGAACATCGGGCAGCGTCTGAAGGCCGCGCAGAAGTATCTCGAAGGGGAAGAATTTTTTCTTGCCAACTACAGCGACGGGCTCACCGATCTGCCGCTCGACGAGCAGGTCGATCAGTTCAAGCGTGAGCGGAAAGTGGCGAGCTTCCTCTGCGTCAAGCCGAATCTGAGCTGTCACTTTATCACCCTCGGCGCCGAGGGCGTCGTCGAGTCCATCAAAGACGTGAGCCACTCGGACATTAGAATCAACGGCGGTTATTTCGTTTTTCGGAAAGAGATTTTCGACTACATCGCCGACGGCGAAGAGTTGCTGCACGAACCCTTTCAGAGGCTCGTCGAGCGCGGGCAGCTCTTGGCTTACAAATACGACGGCTTCTGGGCAGCGATGGATACGTTCAAGGACAAGCAGACGCTCGACGACCTGTATGCTCGGGGCCAAGCGCCCTGGGAAGTTTGGAACCCATCCCGCCAGGCGCCGCCGGCGCCGCGGGAGAGCAAGCCGAGACCGCGCGCGGTGAGCGGTCATGCCCGCGGGGGACGGTAGCCGCTGGGCCATGCTGGGTCTGAAACTCGGCGCCGGCGGGCACGGCCCGCTCCGTCTGCTGTGTCTCGGCGCCCACTGCGACGATATCGAGATCGGCTGCGGCGGCACGGTCCTGAAGCTCGCAGCAGCGGGGCGAAAGCTCGAGGTCTGCTGGGTCGTGTTCAGCTCGGACGAGGCGCGCAAGCGCGAGGCTTTGAATAGCGCGGAAGCCTTTCTCGGCAACGTCGATGCCAGAAAGATAGTCGTCCACGGGTTGCGCGACGGTTTTCTCCCTTATCTCGGCGGCGAGCTCAAGGAGCACTTCGAGCGGCTCAAGACCGAGTTCTCGCCGGATTTGATCTTGACGCACTATCGCCACGATCTTCACCAGGACCACCGCCTGGTGTCTGAACTGACCTGGAACACTTTCCGGGACCATTTGATTCTCGAGTATGAAATCCCGAAATACGACGGCGATTTTGGGTCGCCCAACCTCTTCGTCCCGCTCGACGAATCTATTTGCCGTCGTAAGATCGACACGATTCTCGGCTCTTTCCCGAGCCAGAGCGAGAAACAGTGGTTTTCGCGTGAATTGTTTTCCTCGATTCTGAGGCTCAGGGGAATGGAAGCGAACGCTTCCAGCGGTTATGCGGAGGGCTTCTACGGCCGAAAAGCGATCGTAGAAATGGAGATTCGATGAAAGTCTTGGTCACGGGTCACACCGGATACATCGGTGCAGTGCTGGTCCCGATGCTGCTTGATGGCAAGCACGAGGTCACCGGGCTCGATACCGATTTCTTTGCCGGTTGCGATTTCAATGACGGTCTGGCCGAAGTGCCTGCGCTGCGCAAGGACCTCCGCAACGTGACGGTCGCGGACTTGAAAGGGTTCGACGCCGTGATTCATCTCGCGGCGCTCTCGAACGATCCTCTCAGCGATCTCAATCCTGATTGCACGTACGGCATCAACTATCGCGCCTCGGTTCGACTGGGCGAGCTGACCAAGGCGGCCGGCGTCCCACGGTTCATTTTTTCTTCTTCGTGCAGTCTCTATGGATTGTCCGCGGGGGACGGCCTGCTCGACGAAGGCGCTTCCTTCAATCCCATGACGGCTTACGGTGAATCAAAAGTTCGCGTCGAGCAAGAAGTCTCTCCTCTCGCCGACGATGGCTTCAGCCCGACGTTCCTTCGCAACGCCACGGCATACGGTGTTTCGCCACGACTTCGCGCCGATCTCGTCGTCAACAACCTCGTCGGCTACGCTTACACGACCGGCGAGGTCCTCATCGCCAGCGATGGGACGCCGTGGCGCCCGCTTGTCCACGTCGAGGACATCGCGCGCGCTTTTATCGCGGTTCTCGAGGCGCCGCGGGAGCGGGTTCATAATCAAGCATTCAACGTCGGCCGGACGCGGGAAAATTACCAGATCCGCGACGTGGCGGCGATGGTGGAGGAAATCGTGCCGGGCTGCCGCGTCAAGTACGCGGAGGGCGGCGGCCCCGATCTCCGCTGCTATCGCGTCAACTGCGACAAGATCGCCCGAACCCTGCCCGAGTTTCAGCCGCAATGGACCGTCCGCCGCGGCATCGAGCAGCTTTACGCGGCGTTTCGCGACCATGGATTGACCGTCGAGGAATTTGCCGACTCGCGCTACATACGGATCAAACACATCAGAGCGTTGCTTGCGGCCGGACGGCTCGATGCAATGCTCCGCTGGTCGCCGCAAGCGTCTTTTCGAAGTCGAGTATCCGCGCGCTAGTGATCGGGCCTGCGCCTGCCGCCGCCGACCTGAGGCCTTCGTCGGGGACAACGCCGTCGATGATCCACGCCCTACGAGAAGTTTTCGACCGACGCGACCTGCTGTACATGCTGGCGTGGCGCGACATCCAGGTGAAATACAAGCAGTCCATCATGGGAATGCTCTGGGCGATCTTCATGCCGCTCGTCATCGTTTGCGCCGGTCTCATGGTCCGCTACGCGTTGGCCGTGGTCTCCGGGACGCCGTTTTCCATCTTGGATCTGACTTCCGTCGCGGTGAAGGCGGTGCCGTGGGCCTTCTTTGTTTCGGCGCTGCGCTTCGGCACGAACAGCATGGTCGCCAACGTAAACCTTGTGACCAAGATTTATCTGCCGCGTTTGATTTTTCCGCTGGCCGCGGTCTTGTCGCAGTTGTTCGATTTCCTCGTCGCGACGGCGGTCGTCACCTTGCTCCTGATCGTCGCGGGCGCGGGATTGAGCGTACATTTGCTCTGGCTTCCGCTTCTCATCGCCCCCTTGGTCTTGTTGGCGTCGGCGCTCGCCATCATTTCCTCCGCCGGCAGTCTTTTTTTCCGCGACGTAAAGTACATCGTCGAAGCCTTCCTGACCTTCGCGATCTTTTTTACGCCGGTATTTTATGACTCTTCACTCTTCGGGACCTGGGGGCCGCTGCTGCTTATCAATCCGGTTTCTCCCTTGCTGGAAGGGATCTCCGCGACCGTGATTATGCACCAGAGCCCGTCGCTGCCCTGGCTTGGCTATAGCGGCGTGGTCAGCGTCTTGCTCCTCATTTTGTCGCTCGCCGTCTTTAAAAAACTCGAACCTTTCTTCGCGGAAAGTATCTGACGACGACCATGGCCGACTACGTTCTCGACGTTCAAGGAATATTCAAGAAGTTCCGGCGCGGCGAAATGCACGATTCCTTGAGGGATTTCGTGCCCGCGCTGGCGCGCCGGTTTATCCGGCGCGAGCACGGGCCGGAGCTTGCGCGCCGTGAATTCTGGGCGCTCAAGGACGTCTCGTTCAGCCTTACGCGCGGTCAAGCCTTCGGTATCATCGGCGGGAACGGCGCCGGCAAGAGCACGATCCTCAAGCTGCTCACCGGCATCATGCTGCCGACCCGGGGCACCGTTCACGTGGCCGGTCGCATCTCCGCTCTGATCGAGGTCGGGGCGGGCTTTCACCCGGACCTTACCGGTCGCGAGAACATTTTTCTCAATGGGACGATTCTGGGCATGACCCGAGACGAGATCCGCCAGCGCTTCGATGCCATCGTCGACTTCTCCGGGCTGGAGGAGTTTATCGATACTCCGGTCAAAAGATATTCTTCCGGCATGTACGCCCGCCTGGGATTTTCCGTTGCCGCCCATGTCGATCCCGACGTCCTGCTGGTCGACGAGGTGCTTAGCGTCGGAGACTACCTCTTCCAGCTCAAGTGCGTCGAGCGCATGAACTCCGTGATCTCCAACGGCGCCACGGTCGTTTTTGTTTCTCACAATCTTCAGGCCGTCGCTAAGCTGTGCCAGAGCAGTCTGCTGTTGGAACGGGGCGCCGTGCAAATGATCGGGCCGACCGCGGAGGTCATTCGCACTTACTTCAGCCGCGGGCAGCAGCAACGCGCGATCGATGCGGATCGCGGCGTTCAAATCACCAAGGTCACGACTCACGGTGCTCACGGTCCGCAGGTCGAGTTCGAGTCGGGCGGCAAATTATACATCACGGTCGAGGCGCGTGCCCGGACGCCGCATGAAGACATGAGCGTGGTCATTATGATCGTCGACGACCATCAGTATCCGCTTTTCGACACGTGCACCCAGCGGCTGGGGGCGGGCGCTCTGTCCCTCGACGCCGACCAAACGCTTCGGTGCACCTTCGAGCTGGATCTCTTTCTGGCCCAGGGCACGTTTCACGTGAACGCCCACTTGCATCGCTACGTTACCAACCGGCCCTACGATCGCTGGCTCGCGGCGGCCACGTTCTTTGTGACCGGAACTCCGAATGTCCGCGGCGCGGTGACTTTGCATCCGAAACTCACGATGTGCCAGGTGGGCGCCGCGTCCGACCCGGAGATCGTGGAACAGCCCTCGGCGCGGGATGCGCTCCATGACTAAGCTTCTCTCCCGCCTCCGCCGGCATGGGTTCCGCGCCGGGGACTGGGTCGAGGTAGGGAGCGCGGCAGAAATCCTCGCCACTCTGGACGATCAAGGCCGGCTGGACGCGCTGCCGTTCATGCCGGAGATGCTCCAATATTGCGGGCGGCGCGTTCGTGTCTACAAACGCGCGGACAAAACCTGCGACACCATCGAATACAGCGGATCGCGGCGCATGTTCAACACCGTTCATCTCGACGGGCTGCGCTGCGGCGGCGCCGCGCATGGCGGCTGTCAAGCCGGATGCCTGCTGTTCTGGAAGGAAGCCTGGCTGCGGCGAGCCGCCGCGGCGCCGGCGAATTCCGCGGCTGCGGGAAAATCGCGCGCGCTCGCGGCAAAGCCGGCCGCCGGCAAAAGCAACGGCGCGCGCTGTGATCGGGCGCGTCTCCTCGAAATGACCCGCGCCGATGATTCGAAAGAAGGCGGCGAGCCGATCTATCGCTGCCAGGCCACGGAGCTGCGCCGCGCCTCTTATCCGCTCGCCTGGTGGGATCTCCGCCAATATCTGCGCGATGTTCGTTCGGGCAACGTTGGCATCTCCGACGTCATCGGCGCGCTGATCTTCCGGGGGTTTTTATTGCTTTTGCGTTGCCGCGGCTATCGCCTGTGGATGTTTCTCTACGAGACGATTCAAAAATGGCGCAGCGGAATTCCGTATCCTTTCAAGCAAGGCTCGTTGGTGAAAACCCCTCGCGCCGCGCTGGCTCTTCAACCGGGCGAGATGGTGCGGGTGAAATCACAGGATGAAATTATCCAGACGGTCAACGCCCGAAACCGCAACCACGGTCTATCCTTCGACCCCGAGATGGTCAAGTATTGCGGCGGGACCTATCGAGTCGTGGGCCGGGTGGAGCGTCTCATCGACGAAAAGACGGGAAAGATGACCCCGCTTTCCAACGACTGCATCATTTTAGACGGAGTCGTGTGCGGCGCGCACTTCAGCAACAAGAGACTGTTTTGCCCGCGCAGCCTTTACACGTTCTGGCGCGAGATATGGCTTCAGAGAATTCAGTCATGAACGGAGCGGCCGCTCGATCCCTGCCGCGCGTCAGCATCGGCATGCCGGTTTTCAACGGCGAACTCTACGTCGAAAAAGCCTTGCGGTCGCTGTTGTCCCAAACGTTTGCGGATTTCGAACTCATTGTCTCGGATAACGCGTCAACGGATCGGACAGGCGAGATCTGTAGAGACTATGCCGGTCAGGACCCGCGAGTTCGTTACTACCGGAACGAGGTCAACGTCGGCTTCTGTCGCAACCAGAACCGGGTGTACGAGCTGTCCCGTGGGCAGTACTTCTTACTGGCGCACCACGACGACATTCGGGCGCCTGAATATCTCGAGCGCACGGTCGATGTTTTGGATTCCGATCCTTCGGTCATCGTTTGTTACACCAAAACGAAAGACATCGATGCCAACGGCGAGTTGTTGCCGCGGACGGACCCGATCTTGCGGCTCGACTCCCCGCGCCTCCGCGAACGCTTCCGTGACGTCATCAGGATGGATCACATCTGCGAGCCCGACTTCGGTCTCATGCGGATCGACGCATTGAAAAAAACTAGACTCCACGGCGATTACGCGGACTCGGACAGGGTGCTGCTCGCCGAGCTCGCGCTTTACGGACGCTTTCGCATGCTGCCCGAATGCCTCTTTTTTCGCAGAGCGCATCCGCTTCAATCGACGGCGCTGGCGCCGGACCGTCGTTCACGAACGGTCTGGTTCAATCCGGAAAAAAGGGGCAAGCTCCTCTTCCCTTACTTCAGGCAATTCGTAGAATATCAGCGCGCGATCAATCGCGCGCCGCTGTCGCCGGCGGATCTCATCTGGTGTCGGCTCGAGATGCTGCGCTGGCTCAAGACCAACCGGCACAGGCTGCTTTCCGATATCGAGCAGTCCGGCAGAGACCTTGCCCGGCCTATTAGGAACGCGCTTTTACCTCGAGGACAAGTTTGAGCACCGATAACTCTACTCCTCCCCTATTTGGGGATGTCGGCGTTCTCGCGCTCATTTATCATGAATGGAGCCCGGTATGGATGACGCCGCATCACGTTCTAACGCGCCTCGCCCGCTACTTTCACGTCGTCTGGTCGGAGCCTGCACATGAGTGGAAAAACTTTCGCAAGAGCATAGGAAAGCGCCGCGCCCTCGCCGGGAACGGAGATTTTTCCCTGCCCCCGGGTTTTCATATGTATGTCCCGGAGCCGTGGTACCCGGCAATTCATTATTCGGACTGGATGCGAAGGTTTACCTTCGAGCGAAGGCTAAAGCACGCCGCCCGCCGACTGAAGCGCGAAGGGTGCCGCAAGCTCGTGCTTTATCTTTGGCATCCTCAGTTCGAGCCGGCGCTTTTTAGCCTCGGTTTCGATCTCAAGCTCTATCATATCGACGACGAATATTCGTTTTCGCCCACCCCTCCTTCATCCGACCCGCGCGAGCTCAGGATACTGGAAAACGTCGATCAAGTTTTCGTCGTGTCGCCGGCGCTTCTCGAACGAAAAGGCGCGATCAACCCGCACACCGCGTTCGTGCCCGAGGGAGTTGACTACAAGCTTTACGCGACCCCAATCCCCGAACCGGACGACCTCCGGCGTATTCCCCATCCGCGCATTGGATATACGGGCAACCTTAAGGTACAGCTCGATTGGCCGCTCTTGCGGGAATTGGCCATGAGGCACCGCGAGTGGCAATTTGTTTTCGTAGGGCCGGTAAACCCGCAACATGGGATCGAAGGATTTATCAGCGAGATGTCGCAATGGAGCAACGTTCACTTTCTAGGACAGAAGCCCGTTACGGTTCTCGCTTCCTACCCGCAGCACTTTGACGTCGGTATCATGCCCTATCGCGTCGACGCCTATACCAACAATATCTATCCGCTAAAATTGCACGAGTATCTTGCGAGCGGTCGACCGGTTGTGAGCTCCCCTATTCGCTCTATCCAGGAATTCTCCGGTGTCGTCACTCTGGCCGAGACCTCGGACGATTGGTCTCGTGCCTTAGCCGATGCGCTGCAGCCGGCGGCTAGCTTCTCAAAGGCTATAGCGATCAGACGACAGATTGCGCGCGAACATGATTGGGAAACCCTCATTGACTCGCTGGCGAGAACGATCTGCGAACGGTTGGGACCCGAATACGCCAAGCAATTCGCCGAAACCAAGCCATGTGAGAGTACGTGGCGACGAGCGACCAACGCGCTGAAATGATGAAGACGGTATTAATTGTCGCTTATTATTTTCCCCCTATCGCTGCGAGCGGGTCGATGCGCCCGCTCGGCTTCTGCCGATACCTCGACACATACGGGTGGCGGCCGCGGGTGCTAACCACAGACGCTGCATCTGTGTATCCCTCTATGGGAGTGGATGAAAGTCTCTGCGATCAATTGCCGAATTCGATCCAAATCTACCGCGTACCGTCCAAAAACCCCGAGCAGAGATTGTTGCAGGTCCGAAATAGGTTTCGCGAGGTGATGAGTACATTTATCCCGTCGGCAGGACACCAAGAGTTAACCGGTGTCAATGGGCACGCTTCGCAAAGAGCGCAGGTTGGTTTTCGTCAGCGGTATCTCAACCTAAAAAACCTGGTCCTCGATTGGCTGTTTTCTTTTCCCGACCCTCAATGCTTTTGGCTGCGTCCTGCAGTGCAGTGGCTTTCGCGGATCCCGATTGATGAATACCCCGATGTTGTCTTTGCCACCGGTGGGCCTTGGACCGCGTTGTTGGTGGGCCAAGCCCTTGCGCGGCGGTTTCGGGTCCCCTTTGTGGCAGATTTCCGCGATCCCTGGACGTGTAACCCGTACCTCGAGGTTCGTTCTCCTTTTTTGTTCCACAAGGCCGCACAGCTTGAGAGGTCGGTTTATAAGACCGCGGCTTGCGTCATTGCGAACACGGCTGAACTCTGTTCAAAGCTACGGACCGATCACTCAGACCTGGAAAAAAAATTTATCACGATTACGAATGGCTTTGACGCCGATACCTACAATCTAGTGGATAACGGCCGCAATGCTCGACAAGGGGTGCATACCGTTTCTAACCCCGTGATAGAGCTCTGCCATTTCGGAACCGTGTACGGCAACCGGAACCCCGCTTCGCTTTTACAAGCTGTCAAGGAACTGATCGATCAGAATCGAATCGGGCGGAACCAGCTGCGAATTCGCTTTGTCGGAGCTTGGGAGGTGAAAGACGCTTCCTGTGAGGACCTCGCCCGAGATCTCGAACAACTAGGGATTATACGGCGAGAAGCGCCCGTGCCGCACGATGAATGCGCACGGCAAATGATGGCTGCCGAGATCTTATTGATTCTCCAGCCGGCATCCCCGCTTCAGATTCCCGCTAAAATTTACGAATACATTGCGACCGGGCGTCCGCTACTGGTCATTGGGGGCGAAGGGGCAACGGCTCAGTTGGTCAATAAACATCGGCTGGGGATCTGTTGTCCCAATCAAACCTCAGAAATTAAGATACTCATCCAGAGTCTGGTCACCGGCCAAACACGTATTGTACCTCCTCGGCAGGAGGAGAGAGAGCGCTTCGCATACCGCACGCTCGCGGGCGATCTTGCTTCTGTCCTTGATTCTGTGTGTGCAGGGAATTAAAAGGATGGAATATTTCAACGGACCCATTGGCGAGAGCTTGGGACGCTCTTGTGAAAGACAGATTGTGTAAATGAAGATTCGTCCGACTATTCCTCCGACCGCGGCGCCCATCCATACGATAGATTTGGTGAAAGCCATTGTCGGCCTCTTTTTCGGTGGAAAGAAATACCGCGAAAAGTTAGAAGGAGGAATAAAAGAATATTTTGGCGTGAGGCACGTGTGGTGTGTATCTTCCGGCAAAGCAGCGCTGACCCTCATACTGTCGGCGTTAAGGGACTCGTCCAAAAGGAAACGGGTCGTTATCCCGGCGTATACCTGTTTTTCCGTTCCCTCCGCGATTGTAAAGGCCGGTCTGGAGGTTGCGCTCTGCGATATTGATCCGGCGACCCTTGACTTCGACCCTCGTTCTCTGGAGATGAGCGTCGATGAAGAAACGCTTTGCGTAATTCCAAATCACCTTTTCGGCGCTCCCTCGAACATGGACCCGATCGCCCGTCTCTGCCGAGAACGCGGCGCCTACCTCGTAGAGGACGCGGCTCAGGCGATGGGCGGCATGTACAAGGGACAGAAACTCGGGACGATCGGCGACGCGGGATTCTTCAGTTTGGGACGGGGCAAGAACATTACGTGTGGGTCGGGGGGGCTGATTGTGACCAACTCTTCTGAGATCGCGCCTGCGATCGAGCGTCTCTGTTCTGAGCTCGAGACCCCCGGGTTTTTTGAGACGGCGAAGGAATTCTTGCAGCTCTTGTTTATGGCCGTTTTCATTCGCCCGATCTTTTATTGGTTCCCGGAAGGTTTGCCTTTCCTCAAGTTAGGTGAGACGCTT
The DNA here is from genome assembly GCA_036504975.1 of Candidatus Binatia bacterium. Lineage (NCBI taxonomy): Bacteria > Candidatus Binatota > Binatia (SeqCode) > Binatia bacterium. The sequence continues at coordinate 91,501 of DASXUF010000072.1, forward strand.
TTCTACAGGCAGTTCCCGGTCGAGAAATTATCGGGCATGAAGGCGGGATGTCTTTGGAACTGGCCGAGGCGCCTGGAAACAGCGAATCGGGTTCGGTCCGTGACGGCCGGCTATTTCCGAGAGCATTTGCCGTTTAAAAAATTCTCGATCCAGCCGGCGATCTGCTACCTGCGTCTACCGTTGATTCTCGACAGTCGGGAAACACGGGACCGCGTTTATCTTTACTCACGCGCAAAGGGGCTCGGGCTCAGCCGCATGTATCCGACGGCCGTCAACGAGATTGAGGAAATCAAAGGGATGTTTGATGGGAAATCATATCCGGGAGCCAAGGAGGTTGCGGAGAGGCTTATAACTGTTCCGACACATCACCTGATGACCGAACGGGACAAAGAGGCCATTTGCGCCTTGTTCCAGTCTTTCGAGATCAAAGAAGAGCCGCGAGTTTCATGTTTGGAGAATCAGCAGCCGGCCTGCGACGCGATGCAAAAATGAATCGCAACTGGATTGGCGGCACACCATCGTGGAGGTTTTTCGTTCAGCTCGTACACGTTGGGGGAGTTTGTTTTGAAAGAGGAGTTCATGAGAGACGTTGTGTTCCTGTTTCCCGGGCAGGGGTCGCAATACATGGGGATGGGAAAAGATTTTTATGAGGGGTATCCCGCCGTGAAACGGCTCTTTGAAGAGGCTTCGGATCTGATCAAGAAAGATTTCACAACACTCTGCTTTGAAGGGCCCGAGTCGACTCTCGTCCAGACGGAAAACGTTCAGCCTGCGATCACTTTGGTCAATCTCGCCTGTCTTCAAGTCCTTCGGGAGGAAGGAGTCGTACCGTCGGCGGCGGCCGGGCACAGTCTTGGGGAATATGCCGCTCTCTGCGCGGCCGGTGTCTTCTCATTCGCCGACACCATGATATTGGTCCGTTTTCGAGGCACCGTCATGAAGGAAGCCGCCGATCGCCATCCCGGAGGCATGACAGCGGTTTTCGGTTTGGATATGGAGACTCTCTCGGCGATATGCGGGGAAGTCAAGGAGACCGGCTCGGTCGAAGTGGCGAATCACAACTCGACTCTTCAAGCGGTTCTCACCGGCGAGAAAGAGGCGCTGCAAAAGGCGGCGGAGTTGGCGAAAAAAAAGGGCGCGAAGCTCGTCGTGCCGTTGAAGGTCAGCGGACCCTGGCACAGTCGATTTATGACGGAGGCCAAAGAAAGGATGAAGGAGATTTTGCAAGAGTGCCCGTTGGCACGCCCATCCTTTCCGGTCCTATCGAACGTCACCGCTGATGTTTATCCCGACGATCCGAATAGGATCCGTGAGGGTCTCGTTGAACAAATAGTACGCCCTGTCCTGTGGACCAGCTCCATCGGTCGGTTGATCCAAAATGGGCGCCGTTTCTTTCTGGAGGTCGGACCGGGGAAGGTGCTGAGCGGCTTGATGCGGGACATCAACCGGGAGGCGAAGGTTTTGAACGTGCAAGATATGAACAGCCTGGCGAAGCTTCGGGCTTTTCGATCGGAATAATATGAAGGCCGAGAATATTTTACTCAAACATACTGCCTTGCCCGAGATCAATCTGAGGCGGCGGGTGCTGGGTGGCGTGTTCTGGGTGATCCTGGTCAAGGTCTTTGGGCAGGTGATTTCGTGGACCATCACCATTTACGTGGTCCGTATTCTGTCGCCGAACGATTACGGCCTGATGGCGATGGCCGGCGTCTATCTCAGCTTCGTCATGCTCTTCAATGAAGTGGGGCTCGGCTCCGCCATCATCCAGAAGAAGGATCTCACGCAAGAAGACCTATCGAACATCTGTTGGGCGGTTATCTTCATTAACGTCGTCCTGTATGTCTTGTCCGTTTTATCGGCTCCTCTCATCGCAGCGTTCTTCAAGGAGCCTCGCCTTGCAGACGTAATCCGGGTGGCATCCATCATATTCATCATGCATAGCCTGGGATTGGTCTCCTATCATATGTTGACCCGAGATATGGTATTCAACAGACGATCCCAGGCGGAGATGATCGGGAACCTGTCCGGCGCCGTGTCCACGTTGTGGCTGGCGATGCACGGATTTGGCGTTTGGAGCCTTGTTTGGGGAAATATCATCGTCGAAGCCACCAGGAATCTCCTCTTCTTCGTCTTCTATCCCTGGAAGCTGGAATTCGCATTCTCCTTCTCCAAGATCAAGGGCATGACCCAATTCGGCTCCAAAGTCGCGTTGGCGCGGTTCTTTTGGTATCTCTATACTAACATGGATCTTCTGATCGCCGGGAAGATCTTGGGAAAGACCCAACTGGGGTTTTACTCGATTGCGGTCCAGTTTTCTACAATTCCGCTTGATAAGGTGGTCTCCACGATTTCTCAGGTAGCGTTTCCGATCTTCTCGGCGGTCCAAGACGATCACGCCCTGCTGAGGCGCTATTTCTTGAAGATCGTCAAGTTCGTTGCTTTTGTGAGCTTTCCGGCATTTTTGGGGATTTTTCTCGTTGCGGAAACCGCGGTTCCCATCTTTTTATCGGTAAAATGGATGCCGGCGATTTTGCCGCTGCAGATTCTCTGCATGGTTGCGAGCTTCCGGGCTATCAACACGATGAACGCTCCGCTGGTCCTCGCCATCGGAAGGCCGGGGATTTTGATGTTCAACAATCTGATTATGGCTGCGGTCCTCGCATTGAGCTTTTTCATCGGATCGCATTATGGGCTGACGGGATTTGCCTATGCCTGGCTCGTTTTCCCGGCCGTATTCCTGATCACCACGTCGATCTCGCTGAGCCTGGTCGGCCTCCCGCTTGTCGAGTACTTCAAAGAGCTGAGACACCCCTTCCTGGGAACCGGATTTATGGTGATGGCGGTGCTGCCGATGCAGAAAGTAGTCCTCGCAGATTTCGGTCTTGTGGCTCAGACGGCGGCATCATCGGCTCTAGGAGTCGCCGCTTACCTTTTATACTACCTTCTCTTCAATAGGGAGATGTTCGCAGAAGCCAAGGAAATGCTGAAACGGTAGTCGTCGTCCATGAACGCATGATAATATTTTCCTAAGCTTTTGCGAGTCTTGACGCAATGGAAGCCATCTTTTGGTCTGCCATCATATTTGTTTTTTACTCCTATCTCGGCTACCCGATACTATTGATCGTCCTCGGTTTTTTGCGCAACCGATCGGTCAAGAAGGGCAAAATTTCCCCGCCCGTTTCTCTTATCATCACGGCGTACAATGAGGAAAAGCGTATCCGAGAGAAGATCGAAAATGCGCTCCAACAAGACTATCCCGGGGACAGGCTGGAGATTTTTGTCGCGTCCGACTGCTCCGAGGACCGAACCGACGACATCGTGCGATCCCTTCGTTCCAAAGGAGTTCAGCTTGTGAGGGCGGAGCGAAGAGGCGGAAAAGAGGCCGCGCAGAAGCTCGCGGTGAACACGGCGACCGGTGAGATACTCGTTTTTTCGGATGTCGCGACCATACTGCCGCCGAACGCGATAACGAACATCGTCAGAAATTTCTACGATCCCACCGTAGGATGCGTCAGTAGCGTCGATAGAGTTTTTGATTCCGGTTCAACCACCGGGGGGGAGGGCATCTACGTGAAATATGAGATGCTCCTCCGGAACCTCGAGACAAGAGTCGGCACACTGGTCGGCTTAAGCGGTTCTTTCTTTGCCGCCCGGAGGGAGGTCTGCCAAAATTGGCAGCCTGAACTACAGAGCGACTTCAACACCTTGCTCAACGCCGTGCACTTGGGTCTCAGAGGCGTATCCGATCCGGAAAGCGTCGGATACTACAAAAACATCGCCGACGAAACCAGAGAGTACGAACGAAAAGTGAGGACGGTCTTGAGAGGGATCTCTGTCTTCATGAAGAGTCTGCCCATGCTCAATCCTTTTCGCTATGGGATATTTTCCTGGCAGTTATTGAGCCATAAGCTGTGCCGTTGGCTTGTTTCTATTGCCCTGATCCTTACATTTGTGAGCAATGCTTTTTTAATTTACAAGTCGTCGTTTTATCTCTCTCTTTTTGTGCTGCAACTTGCGTTTTATATCTTAGCCTTTGGCGGAGTAAAACTAGATCTGTCTTCCCGAAATATTTTGAAAATTCCTTCATTCTTCGTTCTGGTTAATTTATCAATATTAACTGCGTGGTTCCGATACTTTCGCGGACAACGGATCATAACTTGGGAGCCGTCGGAACGCTGAGATTACGCATTGAGATCGAGGACGATAGTTGTTCGCCTGGAAGATTTGGCTTCGTTGGCTCTTGGCCGGCGCTTTGTACTACAGCGGAACGTTATTTCTGTATCGCCGGCTTAGAAGGATCGGATATCCCATCATCTTAAACTACCACCGGGTTCTCGATCCAGCCGCGGCACGGAACGAAGCCGTCCCTCCAGGGATGTATGTGCGGCCGCAAAGCTTCGAAAAACAGTTACGCTACCTGGCGCATCATTATCAGGTCGTTACCATGGAAGAGCTATTGGCCCGGCGTGAGCGAGCGGCGCAGACCCGCCGGCCTTTTTGTGTGATCACTTTTGACGACGGCTGGCGGGACAATTACGAAAATGCTCTCCCGCTGCTCCGCAAGTACAGGTTGCCGGCGACCTTGTTCCTATCGACAGGCTTCATCGGATCCGGTCAAACCCCTTGGTTCTACCGTCTCGGCCATGTTCTTCGCGTCCTTGCTGAAATGCCCGATGAGGCGTGCGCGGCGCTGCGGAACTACCGGCAAAAGCTGCCCGTCCCACTCTCAGGCTGGCTCGCGGCTTCTTCGGCGGAGAGACAACGAGACATCGATGCCGTTATCGAGGAGTTAAAAAAGCTGCCGGGGGCCGAGCTGGGAACCCTCGTCGAGCGATTGCAGCAGTGGCTCGTGTTGAGAGGACAACGGGCGGATGTTAATAGCGTGGCGATGCTCGACTGGAAACAGGTGCGGGAGATGGCATTATCCTCCGTCGAGATCGGCTCGCACGGCGTTACGCACATGATTTTGACGCAGATAGCTCCGCAGGCGGCGAAAGTGGAGCTGCAGGAATCGAAACGCTGCATTGAGGAGCAAGTCGAACGGCCCGTAGGTGGCTTTTCGTATCCGAACGGGGATTATTCCGATGCGGTTGAAGCGTTGGTCCGCACGGCGGGATATCGCTATGCCTGTACCACACGACCGGGTTATATAGAATCCCGGGATAATCCTTTTCAGCTCAAGCGTATCTCCGTGCATGACGATATCACGTTCTCCACCGCGCTGTTTGCTTGTCACATCACGGGAATCTTTAAGCTCCTCTAATTGAAGTCACCTCAGCGATCTCTGTGTCTTTGTGGTGAAGAAGAATCCGGATATCTCACCGCGGAGGCGCTGAGTGCGCGGAGAGGATCGAATGTTGTCCAAGTTTAAGAAGAGACCTTTTCCCCCTCCTCGCAGCACATGAGTGTCCTGATCACTGATGGCAATGAACGGGCGGCGCTGGCCGTGACCCGCGCCCTTGGCCGGCAACGCCTCAAGGTCGCGGTTGGAGCTGAAAATGAAGACAGCTTGGCCGCAGCCTCAAAATACTGTTGGCGATCGTTTTCTTATCCCTCCCCGTACGCCGATGAGCGGCAATTTGTCTCGCGGCTTTTGGAGGTTGTGAAGAGTTTAAAAATCAGCACGGTGTTTCCAATCTCAGAAATCGCCATGTCGCTGGTGGTTCGACATCGCCGGGAATTCGAAGCGCACACTATCTTGCCCATCCCAACCACGGACGCCTTCGAGTCCTTGTCGAATAAGTATCGTCTCATGCAGCTTGCCGCCCAGTTGGGGGTGCCGATTCCCGAAACCGTTTTTGTTCCCGATGGCCGGTGGGATCGGGTATTCAACGGTCTTCTTGATTTCCCCGTTGTGGTAAAACCCGGAGTGTCGGTGATCAACATCGAAGGCCATCGACGCAAGACCCAAATTCATTACGCCGCCGGCGAGGCGGAGCTGGGACGCTTGTACAAAACCATAGATTATTTATCCCAACCGTCGCTGATCCAGCGCCGGATAGAAGGAGAAGGGCAAGGCGTCTTTGCCCTTATGGACAAGGGAAAGCCGGTGTCGCTGTTTGCGCACCGGCGGCTGCGCGAAAAGCCGCCGTCCGGCGGCGTCAGCGTATTAAGGGAGAGCGTCGCCTTGCCGCAGCCGATGACCGATTATGCCCTGCGCCTCTTACAACATGTCGGTTGGCACGGGGTCGCGATGGTGGAATTCAAGGTCGACCGACAATCAGGCGCTCCGTTGCTGATGGAAGTGAATGGACGCTTCTGGGGGTCGTTGCAGTTGGCTCTCGACGCGGGAATCAACTTCCCTTGTCTGTTGTATCGAATAGCAGCCGGCGAGGAGCTCCAGCTCCCGGTCAACGGGTATCGCATCGGCGTGAAATCGCGCTGGCTGTTGGGGGACCTGGATCATTTGCTGCTCCGGCTATTGAAGTCGGATGAAGAATTATCTCTCCCGCCGAATAGTCCGACAAAATTGAAAACCCTGCTCGAGTTTTGCCGTTTTTATCAACCCGGCATGCGCAACGAAGTGCTGCGCTTCGACGATCCGAAGCCCTTTGCCCGCGAGCTGGGCCGATACGTGCGCGACTTGCTGCGGCCGCGTCAAGCGGGCACCCATTTAAATGATTAAGGTGCCGATGGGCTCAGTCAACACGATCACCCGCTACATTAAAGATCCGCGTCGGTTGATCGCGGATTTCTCTTCGCGGCTCGGCATTCGGAGTCGTAATATTCGCCGGGCTTTATCGGGGCAGATTCGCTCGGTTCTCTTCGTCTGCCAGGGCAATGTCTGCCGCAGCCCGTTGGCCGCAGCCTATTTTGACTCCAGGCTGAGAGAACGAGGCTCAGAAATCGAAGTCCGCTCGGCTGGACTCGACACCACACCGGGGAAGGAAGCGCATCCATTGGCAACCGCCGTAGCTCGGCAAAACAATCTGTCTCTGCAGACGCATGTGACCACATCGCTCAGTCGGGAGCTGGTCGCCGGAGCGGATCTCATTCTCGTTATGGAGTTAGTGCAGAGTTCCACGCTGCTTCAGAAGCATCCGGAGGCCACGGGAAAGGTGGTGGAACTCGGCTATTTCAACAACGGGCTATCGACGGAGATTGCCGATCCTTTCGGCGGGACCAAAGCGGATTTTGAGGTCTGCTATAAAGCGATCCGGCGATCCTGTGACAATCTGTTAAAATATCTCACGGATAATGCGATCTAAGAAACAAACAGTGGAGAATATAATGCTCTCCACCGACATTCTCGGCATATCGGCTTATTATCACGATAGCGCCGCGTGCCTCGTGCGGGACGGCCAGGTCGTGGCCGCGGCTCAAGAGGAACGTTTCACCCGAAAAAAACAAGATGCCGGATTTCCGGGCCGGGCGATACGCTATTGCCTCCGCGAGGGTGGAATCTCTCTGGCCGATCTCCGCTACGTCGTCTTTTACGACAAACCGCTCGTGAAATTTGAGCGGCTCCTCGAGACCTACTTGGCCTTCGCTCCCAGCGGCCTCCAGTCTTTTTTGGCGGCGATGCCGGTATGGATGAAGGAAAAGATGCTTCTCAAGAGTCTGCTGCAGAAAGAATTGGCGGCCGTCTCTGGAGGTCTCAGTAAATCGGAGCTCCCTCAGATTCTCTTTGGCGAGCATCATGAGTCCCATGCCGCCTCGGCGTTCTATCCTTCTCCTTTCGAAACAGCGGCGGTTCTCTGCATGGACGGGGTTGGGGAGTGGGCCACCACGTCGGCGTGGCTTGGCCAGGGGAATAATATTACTCCGCTCTGGGAAATTTCGTTTCCTCACTCGCTCGGGCTGCTTTATTCTGCATTTACTTATTACACCGGTTTCAAGGTCAATTCCGGTGAGTACAAAGTCATGGGGCTCGCTCCTTACGGTGAGCCCAAATACGTTCAAGCCATCTATGATCATTTAATCGATCTCAAACCGGATGGAACCTTTCGCCTCAATATGGACTGCTTCAATTACTGCACGGGCTTGACGATGACTAACGGGAAATTTGAGGGTCTGTTCGGCGGTCCGGCCAGGAGGCCTGAAACCTTGCTCACGCAGCGCGATATGGACCTGGCGCGATCGATCCAAGAGGTGACCGAAGAGGTCATGTTACGATTGGCCAGGACCCTCCACCGCGAAACCGGCGCGGAAAACCTTTGCCTGGCGGGCGGCGTGGCTCTGAACTGCGTCGGCAACGGGAGAATTCTGCGCGAAGGACCCTTCAAAGGATTATGGATCCAGCCGGCCGCAGGAGATGCCGGCGGCGCCCTGGGCGCCGCTTTGACCGCGTGGCACCGGCTCGAAGAAAAGCCGCGGGCTCTAAACGGCGGCGGCGACGCGATGCAGGGGAGTTTCTTGGGCCCCGCTTTTTCAAACGATGAAATTGAAAAGTTCTTGCAGAGCAATGGGGCGCCGCATGAATTTTTGAGCGATGAAGCTCTCTTTCGCCGAATCCCCGAAGACCTGGAAGCCGGAAAAGTCGTGGGTTGGTTTCAGGGACGCATGGAGTTCGGGCCGCGAGCTTTGGGTGGCCGGAGCATCATCGGGGACGCCCGTAATCCCGGGATGCAGTCCGTCATGAATCTAAAAATCAAGTACCGGGAATCTTTCCGGCCCTTCGCTCCCTCCGTGCTTCGGGAGCGAGTGTCGGACTACTTTGAAATGGATGCGGATAGTCCCTATATGCTGCTGGTGGCTCCAGTGCAAGAATCACGTCGGACACCCATGACGAAGGAACAGAAAGCATTGTGGGGGATCGATTTGTTAAATGTTCCACGGTCGGATATTCCAGCGGCGACACATGTTGATTACTCGGCGCGCGTCCAAACCGTCGATGAAGCGACGAATTCACGATATTATAAGCTGCTCAAAGCTTTCGAGGCAAAAACCGGCTGCGGCGTGATCGTGAACACCTCATTTAACGTTCGCAATGAGCCCATCGTCTGCACGCCTGAGGAAGCCTACCGCTGTTTTATGCGCACCCAGCTCGATACCCTGGTTCTGGAAAACTATGTGTTGAACAAAGCCGACCAAAAGCCCTGGGTCGAAGATACCAATTGGCAGGATGAATTCGAGTTGGACTAAGTCCGAACCAAAGATATTTGAAATTGTCGGTTGAATTGTGGGTTACGGAACCGAACAAGAATGACTCGCGCAAAGACGCAAAGCACGCTAAGTTCGGAGAAGTATTTCTTTCTTTGCGTTCTTGGCGCCTTGGCGCGATAAAGAATTAGATCCGAAATCTACGACTCGCGCAAAGACGCAAAGCACGCCAAGTTCGGAGAAATATTTCTTTCTTTGCGTTCTTGGCGACTTGGCGCGATATAGAATTAGATCCGAAATCTACGACTCGCGCAAAGCCGCAAAGGGCGCTAAGTTCGGAGAAGTATCGAAATCACAGACGAGGGAGATAAGAATGCAAGAAGTGATCGGCGCTAAACAATTACGCTCTTTTGGGTTTCTCGTCGGTGGAATTTTTGCCCTGCTGGGGTTTGGGCCGCTCCTGTTGGGGAAAGAAGTGCGGCTGTGGGCGATCATCCCGGCCGGAGCGCTTCTCATTCTCGGTCTCCTCCTACCGCAAAGTTTGGGACCGATCTACCGAGTTTGGATGAAGCTCGGCCACATTCTCGGCTGGATCAACACAAGAATAATCCTGAGTGTGGTCTTTTATGGTCTGGTTTTTCCCATGGGGTTTATCATGCGTTTGGCGGGAAGGGATCCGATGCGGCGCCGCTATGATCCGGCAGCCGAAAGCTACCGTGTCCCATCGACGCAGCGTCCGGGTTCGCACATGTTGCGACAATTTTAACTTTGGGTCTTCGGGAATTGCACCGCGGAGGCGCAGAGTACGCGGAGAAAACCTCTCTGTGAACTCTGTGTCTCTGCGGTGAAAAGGAATTCAGATATCACCGCAGAGGCGCAGAGGACGCGGAGAAAGACCCCTCTGTGAACTCTGTGTCTCTGCGGTGAAAAACGATTCGGAGATTACACCGCGGAGACGCTGAGGACGGGGAGAATCCGGATATTGCACCGCGGAGGCGCTGAGGGCGCGGAGAGTATAGTTGTGAACGGACTAACGGAGAAGATTATCGGGGCGGCAATTGAGGTTCATAAGGTCCTCGGGCCTGGACTCCTCGAATCGGCTTATGAGGTATGTTTGGCGCATGAACTTTCCCTTGCGAACATCTCCTTCGAGCGCCAGTTGCCACTGCCTATAACCTACAAGTCACTACCGTTGGACTGCGGGTACCGGCTCGATTTCTTAGTTGAAAGAACGGTGGTTTTGGAATTAAAGGCGATGGACGGGTTGCAACCGATTCATCAAGCACAATTGTTGACCTATCTGAAGCTGGGCGGATGGCCACTTGGTTTGCTGATCAATTTCAACGTGCCTGTGCTCAAGAATGGCATCAAGCGAATAGTGCATAATTTGAAGTAACCTCAGCGGACTCTGTCTCTGCGGTGGAAAACGAATCCGGATCTCTCACCGCGGAGGCGCCGAGAGCGCCGAGGCGAGGGAAAAGAAAGAACCCTCTGCGAACTCCGTGTCTCTGCGGTGAAAATGAATTCAGATATCTCACCGCCGAGGCGCCGAGAGCGCCGAGAAGAGCAAAGAGAAAGAATCCCTCTGCGGACTCTGTGTCTCTGCGGTGAAAAAGGACTTAGAGATTGCACCGCGGAGGCGCTGAGGACGCGGAGAAAATCGAATAAGGGGGCAAGCCAATGGGCGATTTCATCGCTGAGTTATGGGCTTTCATGAAAGAGCGCAAGAAGTTTTGGCTGGCGCCGATCATTATCGTTCTCGTGCTTCTAGGCGGATTGATCGTATTGACGCAGGGATCCGCGGTCGCGCCGTTCATCTATACCTTGTTTTAAAGCATGAGCCAAATTCTTGTGTGACGGTCAAAATGTGGTGGAAGCTATGGCTGATCTGGATTGCGATTATCCTGGGGTTCACCATGCCCTGGTCGAGTTACGTCGGCCACTCCCACTGGACACT
>DASXUF010000073.1 GCA_036504975.1 Candidatus Binatia bacterium
CCAAAGGCCTGCTCGACGAAGCGCAGAAGAATCTCGACGCCGGCGATCACGGCAGCGGAGTGAAAAACGCTAACGCGGCGTTGGACATCTTGAAGAAGAAATAGCGGGCTATTTCTTCAACTCCGATTTCCAGCCGGAGGAGCTGAGCATCCTTCCGGTGATGTTCTTCGATTCCTCGCTGCCGAGAAAGACGAAGACGCCGGTGACCGACTCCGGGCTGCCGCCGCTGTAGCCGGTGAGCTTCGTCGCGACGTATCCCGGCTCCACCGAATTGACCCGGATATTGCGGCCTCTCACTTCCGCCGCGACCGTTTGCGTAAACCCTTCCAGCCCCCACTTCGACGCCGCGTACGCCGCAAAGTTGGCATAGGCGCCGCGGCCGATCGACGACGAGACGTTGATGATCGAGCCGCCTTTTTGCCGCGTCATGATCGGAAGAACCGCCCGCGTCGCGAGAAACGGCCCGCGCAGATTGACGGCGATCGTGTAATCCCACTTTCTGACTTCCAGGTCCGTGACCGGCGCCGGCCGCGTCATGACGCCGGCGTTGTTGATCAGGACGTCGATCCGGCCGAAGCGTTTTTCTACCGCGTCGATCAATTTGCCGACGGACTCCTCCGCGGACACGTCGCACGTGACCGCCAGGCACTCGGCTCCAATGGCTTCGATTTCTTTCGCCGACTGCGCGAGCTCCGGCTCCGTCCGCGCGCAGATCGCGAGCTTCGCGCCCTCGCGCGCGTAGTCGAGCGCCACCGCTTTGCCGATGCCCCGCCCGGCGCCGGTGACGAGCGCGACTTTGTCTTTGAGCTTCATGACGGTCTCCAAACGGCCGTAGAGGTCTTTTGCGCTTAGCGGACCGCGTATTCCTCTTCCTGTGTAAAAAGTTTGGGAGTATGATAGCGGCACGCTCGGGTTAAGTTTACAAGGCTTAAGGTTGAAGAAGAAGAATAGAGGAGTCAAGTGAAACCAAAAAAATACTCTTTTCATAAAAGCGCTTTAAGCGAAAAGGCGCCGATGGTGAAAGAAGCAAGCTCCGGCCGGTATGCCCGTCAAATTGCCCGCAAGCCTTCGGCTCGGATTGGAATCAGCTTGGCGGAGGCTAAAAAACGGCTTAAAAGGCGCGTTAAGAGAAGTGAAAAAGATATCGAATGGGCGCTAGGGATTGTTGGAATCGGAGAAGGCCCGCCGGATCTCTCTGAGAACATGCGCGCCTATTTACGGCCTGAGAAATGAGTGAGCCGGTGTTCGTGGATGCCTCGGGCTGGGTGGCGATTACCAACACGACTGTTCGAGTCTCGTGATTATGGAAGGAACCGGCTGCAAACAGGCTTTTGCATTCGATCGGCACTTCGTTGAGGGCAGCCGGCAGTATGGCTTCTCGCTTGTGAGAGAATGACTCACGGTTGATGGGTGTCCTCCTTTACCCGCAGGCTAATAACCGATCCCGTCGTATATGAGTAAAGCAGGAGACTGCGGCCACAAAATAAGGCCGTCGCCGACGAGCGGCAGACGGGGAAGTGTTTTGTGACGCCGAATAGACTCAGACGCGTTGTTATTGGCCTCGCCATCTTTTTTGCCTACACGAGCGCAGTTCATTTCCCTTTCCAGATTCATTCGCACGCGGCGGAAAATCGGCCGCTGTGGAAAGTCCGAGCGAAAAACAACGTCGTATATCTTTTGGGATCGATCCATTATTTGAAACGGCAGAACTATCCTCTCGACCGGGCGATGGAAGCAGCCTTCGAGGACGCTAAGAAAGTGGTTTTCGAAATCGACCTGGAGAGCGCGGGCGCCGGCGAGAAAGAGCAGCTCATGGTTTTGAAGGGCGTGTATGCGGATGGCACGACGCTCAAGGATCATGTAGCGCCGAGCACTTACGCGCTGGCCGAGAAGCAGTTGAAGGCGTTGGGCTTGGACATTCAAATCTTCAATCAGTTCGAGCCGTGGCTCACGGCGCTCACGGTACTGGGGTTGAAGCTCCAGGCCATGGGCTTCGATCCCGGCCAGGGCGTCGACCGATATTTTTTCCGCAAGGCGAAAAAAGAGCGGAAAGAGACCCATGGCTTCGAGACGCTCGAATATCAATTGGGCCTGTTCGACGGATTGCCGGAGCGCGTGCAGGAGGCTCTGTTGCTGCAAAGTCTCGGCGAGGCCGATCTGACCGAAGCGGCGGTGGACGCGGTCGTCAAGGCCTGGGCTTCCGGCGACTTGAAGACGCTGGACGCGCTTCTGTTGCAGGGCATGAGAGACTATCCGGATCTCTATCGGACTTTGATCGTAGACCGTAACCGAGCCTGGCTTCCCAAGATCGAGTCCTATCTGTCTCACAACGAGAACTACCTCGTGGTCGTCGGCGCCGCCCATCTGGCGGGAAAGGACGGCCTGATCGAGATGCTCAAAGCCAAGGGTTATGCGGTAGAGCAATGACGGTCGAGATCGCCTCCGGTGTATTTTGACCGGGATCCGAACTGCATATGGCGAAGGTAAGCTTTTCTCGCAAGCTTCGCATACTCCGCGCCGGCGTCTCGTTGAAGTGCCCGCGCTGCCGCGGCGGCGGACTGTTCGACGGATGGTTTCACATGTTTACGGAATGCTCCCGCTGCGGGCTTAAATTCGAGCGCGAGCAGGGATTTTTCGTGGGCGCGATATACGTCAACTACGCGGTCACGGTTTTGATCGCTCTTCCCGGTTTTTTTCTCCTGGACTACTACGCGGAGGTTTCTCTCCGGCAGCAGCTTATTCTATGGGGCGCGTTCGCAACGGTTTTCCCCATACTGTTTTTCCGGCACTCGAGAAGCCTGTGGCTCAGCGTGGCTTATCTGTTCGACCCCGACGACGAGACTCGGCTCCGGTTGGTGCCAAAGTAGGCGGCTTCATGAACAGCGCGAATATCGGGCCGCGCGAGAGCTGCAAGCGTCTGCGATTTTGTCTAGTCATGATGGGGGCGGGAGTCGGTTTGGCGGCGGCGCTCGGCGCGCTTCACGCCGATCGCCTCTGGCGGCTGCTGCTTTTTCTTCCGTTTTGGCTGGCCGCGCTGGGCTGGCTTCAAGCGCGGGAGAAGACTTGAGTCGTCCTGGCGAAGCGCGGTGCGCGCAACCTGGACGCGGGGGAAGAGAAGATAGAAGATGAGGATCTGACGGCGGGTCTGCGCAAAAAAGCCGTGGGAATTCGCGCGCGGGCTTTGCTCGCGGCGGCCTTGCTTACGCTGCTCTTCTTTGTCGCAGTTCCTTGATCTCTTGTCTCCGGCGCTGTTTTGTTGTTCGATATTTCGGTGAATGACCTTTCGGGAGGTGAGGCATGAGCGAACTAGCGGCCAAGGAATGTGTGCCCTGTCGCGGCGGCGTGCCGCCGCTGAAAGGCAAAGAAATCACCGCTTTGCAGGAAAAGCTCGGCGGCGGTTGGAAGGTTGTCGGCGAGCATCATCTCGAAAAAGAGTACGCCTTCAAAAATTTCCGCGAAGCCCTCGATTTTACCAACAGGGTCGGCGAGCTGGCGGAGGCGCAGGGCCATCATCCCGACATCTATCTCGCCTGGGGCAAGGTGAAGCTCACCATCTGGACGCACAAGATCGACGGCTTGACGGAAAGCGATTTCATCTTCGCCGCCAAGGCGGACGCGGCGCGCTAGCAAGCCGTTAAACAACTTTCTTTACGGTCTTGGCGTCTTGGCGCGACCCTCACCCCTTCCCTCTCCCGCTTGCGGGAGAGGGCATCTCACGCGCAAAGGCGCAAAGCGTGCCAAGGGAAACGGTGAATAATCCCGGCTACGGACTAGGTTTCGCCTCTTCCTCCGCCCCCATCGCTCGCGCAGTTGCTTTGAGCTTTCGCCGTGGTAGTAGTGTTCGGCCATTGCTTCTCCTCCGCGAGTTGAATTTTCGAAGGATCATACCGGCTGGCTTACCGTCAAACAAGCTCGCTTGCATTTGACAACCGCCGCCGGGGTTGGCCAGAATAGAAGCAGGTTGAGGAGGGATAATATTTCATGGCATCTTTTGATATCGTGAGCCGGGTGGATTTGCAGGAGGCCGACAACGCGGTGAACGTCGCCCGGAAGACGATCCTCACGCGCTACGATTTTCGCGCATCGAAGACCGAAATCACGCTGGATAAAAAGGAAAAGAAGATCCGCGTCGTGACCGAGGACGAAATGAAGATGCGGGCGGTGCAGGAGTCGCTGGTCGAAAATTTCGTGCGGCGAAAGATCGACCCGAAAGCCCTGGAGGCAAAGGAGATTCAACCCGCGTCGGGAGGAATGATCCAGCGCGAGATCGCCATCAAAGAGGGCGTGGACACGGACACGGCCCGCACCCTCATAAAACTGATCAAAGGCTTGAACCTGAAAGTTCAGGCGGCCATCCAGGAGCAGCAGGTGCGGGTCACGGGAAAGCAGATCGACGATTTGCAGACCGTGATCAAAGCCGTGCGCGCCGCGAATATCGGAGTGCCGCTTCAGTTCAGCAATATGGCCCGCTAATAAGGAGTTGTGTCGCCATGAGCGAAAAAATCCGCAAGAGCGATGAAGAGTGGAAAAAAGAGCTGACGCCGGAGCAGTACCAGGTGTGCCGCCAAAAGGGCACGGAGCGCGCTTTCGCCGGAGAATACTGGAACAGCAAGGAGAAGGGCACGTACAAGTGCGCCGCCTGCGGCAACGAGCTGTTCAGCTCGGACACGAAGTTCGATTCGGGCACGGGTTGGCCGAGCTTTTGGGAGCCGGTCAAGCCGGACAACGTCGAGACCGAGATTGACAACAGCCGCTTCATGCGCCGGACCGAGGTGCTGTGCAGCCGTTGCGACGCCCATCTCGGCCACGTGTTCGACGACGGCCCGCAACCGACCGGCCTGAGATACTGCATCAATTCGGCGGCCCTCAAGCTCGCGAAAAAACCCTGAGCGGCGCTTTTTACCAATCCTAATTCCTAACCCAATGGAATACACTACCCTCGGACGGACCGGACTACGAGTCAGCGTCGCCGGCCTTGGCTGCGGCGGGCCGAGCCGTCTTGGCCTGCGGGACAACAAATCCGAATGGCAGTGCGTTACGCTCGTGCGCCAGGCGCTCGATCTCGGCGTAAACTTTCTCGACACCGCGGAAGTTTACGGCACGGAGAAGATCGTCGGGAAAGCGGTCGCCGCCTTCACCAGGGACAAAGTCGTTATTTCCACCAAGAAGAAATTTCCTTTGGATAACCCAAACGATCCGGCCGGCGAGGTGCGGAAAAGCCTGGAACAGAGTCTTCGGCTCCTCAAGACCGATTATATCGACGTCTATCACGCGCACGGCGTGGAGCCGGGCGAGTATGCTTACGCCGCGACGGAGCTGCTTCCGGTGCTTGCGAAAATGCGCGAAGAGGGGAAGATTCGTTTTATCGGCCTCACCGAAGCCTTTGTCGACGACATGAGCCACCGTATGCTACGGCAAGCAATCGACGACGGTCACTGGGACGTCGTCATGGCCGGCTTCAACATGCTGAATCAATCGGCGCGGAATGAAGTATTGCCGAAAGCTCTGGAGAAGAGCGTCGGCACGTTGGTGATGTTTGCCGTGCGACGCGCTCTCAGCCAGCCGAAGCGACTGAAGGACGTGTGCGCCGAGTTGAGGACGAAAGGCTTAATCCCGCGTGACGCCTGCAATCCGGACGCGCCCATGGATTTTTTGATTCATGATGGACACGCCTCGACCGTTGTGGACGCCGCGTACCGTTTCTGCCGTCATCAGCCGGGGGTGAACGTGGTCCTCACCGGCACCGGCAGCGCCGATCATTTAAAAGAAAACCTCGCGTCCCTCGCGAAGCCTCCTCTGCCGAACGGGGTCACGGAGAAGCTGAAGCAAATTTTCGCAAAAGTAGACTGCGTGACGGGGAACTAACCATCAGAATGATGGTTAATTCGGGAGAGGGAAATGCGAACAAGAGCCACGGCACCTCATGACGGCCAGTCCAACAATCTGGAGCGTTGTTTACTTCTCGCGGGTCTATCTTTAACAGGATCTCAAACGCGACTGTCCAGCGGCAACGATACAAACATTCCGGCACGGGAGCACCGTCTACCCACAGGGCGAACGCTGCGGCGATCTCTTTTGGGTTCTAAGCTTTTCTTGAGATCACGATGAAGATTGCCCCCGAGAACCGGTCGCTTGCCGGGGAAATCTACTCGAAGTATCGACGGCCTTTTCTCTCCGGCATTCCCGGAGCGCAATCCAAGGATCTGCTGTTAAGGACCGAAGACGTGCAGGTGCTTCACGGCTTCGACTCGAAGACAAATGCTGAGAGCTACCTTGGAAGCACGCTCTTCCAAAAAGACGTAGTCGCCGCACTGAAGCCCTACCTGGTGGCGGACCCGGAGATCCGGATCTATGAATGCGCGTAGGAAAACACCAGAAGAGACTCCAATGGCAACGGCGAACGACCCATCGGCGCCTGAGTTCTGGGACATTCGATTTCGCGAGGGCCGAATGCCATGGGATGCAGGCGGAGTTCCACACGAGTTGGCCAAGTACCTGGCCGGAGCTGCGGGAGGAGGCCGGGTGCTAATCCCCGGCTGTGGCGCCGCGTACGAGGTTGTTGCGTTCCATGAGGCTCGGTACGAAGTCATCGCCATCGACTTCAGCCCGGCGGCCGTGAGCGCGGCGGCTCACGCGTTAGGGCCGTTGCAGCGACTTGTACGTCTCGGCGATTTCTTTCAATATGACGTCGGCACTATCCCTTTCGACATCATCTATGAACGGGCCTTCTTGTGCTCTCTGCCGCGGCGCTTGCGGCCGGCTTATTGCGCGCGAGTTTTCGAACTGCTCCGTCCGGGCGGTCTACTAATCGGTTTCTTTTTTTATGATACAAACGAGAGTGGACCACCCTTCGGTTTAGGCGAAGGAGAACTTGACGATCTTCTGAAAGGGCGGTTCGTGCTGGAGGCGGAGGAAAAAACATGCAGCTCGGTTCCGGTGTTTGCCGGTAAGGAACGATGGCAGATCTGGCGACGGCTGGAGACAGCAGCCACGTGAGTGTGACAGAGAACCTAATTGAGCGGCACACTGTGTGAAAACGTGTCGTTCGTCCTTCGACTCGCTCAGGACGAACGGCGAAGCAGTTCAATTGTAATGCGCCTCACCCCGTTCGTGGTGAGCATGTCGAACCATGAACGGGGTTTTCACACAGTCTGGCGTTCGGAGGACTCACCATGTTGTTTCGCGAACTCAACCACGGCAAATGCAAAACTTACCTCATCGCCTGTGAGAACACGCGCAAGGCCGCCTTGATCGATCCGGTCAGGGAGAAAATCGATCGTTACCTTGCGATTCTCGCGTACTATGGTTGCAGGCTCGACGCCGTCATAGATACCCATAGCCATGCCGACCACCGTACCGCCAGCTTCGATCTGTGCGGGCTGACCGGCGCCAAAGTGATCATGCACCGCCGCGCTCCCGCGCCCCACGTGGAAATCCACGTCGACGACGGGCAGCGGCATCGCATCGGAGACATCGAGCTGCAAGTGCTCTATACGCCGGGTCACACGCCCGACAGCATGAGCGTTTTTACGGAAGGGCGGGTATTCACGGGCGATACCCTGCTCATTCGAGGCACGGGACGTTCCGATTTTGCCGGCGGCGATTCCGGAGAGCAATTCGACTCCATCACGCAGAAGCTCTTTCGTTTGCCGGACGAGACTCTGGTGTTTCCCGCCCACGATTATCGCGGCAACAGTCATTCGACGATCGGCGAGGAGAAACGTTTCAATCCGCGGATTTCAGGCCGGACGCGCGAGGAGTATATCGCTCTCATGAACAATCTCGGTCTTCCTCTGCCGGACAAGATCCAGGAAGTGCTCCAGCCGAATCAATCCGCCCTGGAGGACGATCGAATCGCCTTCCCGACGCTGGCCAAGTTAAGTCAGGTCCGGCAGATGACTCCCAAGGAAGTGCAGGGCCTTTTGGGCGCCGCCGCGCCTCCATTCCTCGTCGACGTGCGCGAACCGGAGGAATACGACGGCGAACTCGGACATATTCCCGGCAGCGTGCTCATGCCCCTCAAGGATCTATCCGCGAGGGCCGCGGAGCTGGAGCCGAGCAAGGAGAGGCACGTCATCGTCGTCTGCCGCGCCGGAGTACGAAGCACTACGGCCGCCGCCATCCTGGTAGGCCTCGGCTTCGAGCACGTCTCGAATCTCAAGGGTGGAATGCTGGAGTGGAACGACCAGAACCTGCCGGTGGAACGAGTTGAGCAAACGCCGTAAGGTCCCCGATCCACCCACGCCGGTACCCGCGGCGATTTCTACGATTCCTTGAAGAGCTTTGCGTATTGCTCCCACGCCGCCGGGGCGATCTCGGCGGTTTTGAGATTTTCTTCCACGTGGGGGATCTGCTTCATGCCGACGAGCGCGGTCGTGACTCCGGGAGTGGAGCGGACGAATTGGAGCGAGCGCTGCGCGTCGGTTTGGAAGCCGCCGAAGATTTCGCCGACGAAAGGCGGCAGATTGCGCGCGAGCTGGCCCTGTAAAATCGACGCGCTCGACATCACGGCGATGCCCAGACTGTCCGCCGCCTCCAGCGTCGATAGCTGCTCTCCCGCGACGATTTGATTTCTCTTTGTCAGCGCCTCGGTCATGCCGAGATTGAACGGGAGCTGGATCACTTTGAAGTGGTGGTTGTCGCCGCCGGCCTTGCGCGCGACCTCGACGACCTCGGCGACCGATAAATATTCTTTCGTGCCGGAATCGTTGCGGTAGGCGTTCCACGTCGCCGTCCCGTACATGCGGATCTTCGCCGCCGCGACCGCGCCCTCCAATACTTCGAAGGCTTTGAACAAGCGGCCGTTGAACTCTTCGCGCGCCACGGCGGCGAGCTGCGTCTCCGGGTTGTGGAGATAATAGATGTCGATGCACTCGACGCCCAAATTACCGAGACTCGTATCCAACTGGTTGATGAGATACGACGGCGTCATGCAGTGGCAGCCGGCGACGAGGTCCGCGGGCGCGGCGATGCCCGGCTTGACGAACGTATCGGTAAAGTAGCCGCGCATGTCCGGAGGAGGAGAGCCGTCGAAGGGAAGGAAGCCGCCTTTGGTGGCGAGGACGATCTCGCCGCGCTCGAATCCTTTTGCGGCCAAGTCTTTCAGCGCCGCGCCGATGGCGCGCTCGCTCCTCTGAAAGCGGTAGTTGATCGCGCTGTCGATCACGTTACAACCCAGCTCGACGGCGCGGACGACCGCGCGCCGGTAGAGATCGTCCGCCGCCGAGTCGTGGTTGCCGAGATAGGTGCCGATGCCGATCGATGAGAGCAGGAGTCCTTGAGATTCGCGGAAATGCTCGCCGGGAATCTTGCCCTCGAACCGTTTGCGATAGGCGGCGGTTTGTTCCGCCGTCGCCCAACCGGAGTGGCCCATTATCGGGTTCCCGCGGGTGAAACGCGGCGTTGGGGTTTCACCGGTTCTCTTCGAAACACCAGGCCGTCCAGGCCCAACGTTCTGCCGGGATTGGAGAGTATGAACATCACGAACGCGACGATGAAGGTTTGCTGCTGCGCCATCGGCGCGCCTCCTCTGGCCATGCCGGGGCCGAAGAAATAGTTCACCAGCATGAAGAGCCCTACGACGGAGGTCCAGCGCGTGAGTAGTCCCAAGATGAGGCAAGCGCCGACGAGTATCTCGCCCCACATCACGAGATGGCTGAACAGCTCCTTGTTGGGAACCACCACGTCCATCAGGAAGGACTTGTACCAGGGGTAAATTTCGATCTTATTGAGATCGCCGATCTGTGTGCCGATCCAGTCGGTGTGGGGGAAATCCCGACTATATTTTCGTATTCCCTGATAGAGCATGTAGTAGCCGATCCAGAGGCGCATGAGCACGACGTGCCATAGATAGGTACGCTCCGACAGATTCATGTTCCCTCCTTGGAGGCGCCGGCCTCCGCTTAGAATTGGTCCTTGAGCCGCCGAATGTGTGCGAACACGGAAACCGGATTCAAAGCCAGATTGGGGAACTGCTTTTGCAAATTTTGCTGGATCTCACGGCTATCCCAGCGGAGAAAGGGGTTGGTCTCCTTTTCTTCCGCTATCGTGGATGGAACCGTCGGAAGCCCCCGCGCTCTCATAGCGCGCGCTCTCTTAAGCCGGTCGGACAATTTCGGATTATCCGGCTCGATCGTCAAGGCGAATTCGAGA
Organism: Candidatus Binatia bacterium; assembly: GCA_036504975.1. Taxonomy (NCBI): domain Bacteria; phylum Candidatus Binatota; class Binatia (SeqCode); species Binatia bacterium. Next base: position 10,153 of record DASXUF010000073.1, read on the forward strand.
TTTTTTTCGGTGTACTCGTGGCCGCAGTAGACTAGGGTATCGTCGGGAAGGCGCATGAGCTTCTGGAGCGAAGCGTGCATCTGCTCGGCCGTTCCTTCGAAAAGACGGCCGCATCCGGCGGTGAACAGCGTGTCGCCGCAAAAAAGACTATGGCCGAAGAGGTAAGCGGCGTGTCCCGTCGTGTGTCCCGGAATAAAAAGCACGCGCGCTTTGAGCCGGCCGATCTCGATTTGATCGTCCTCGTCGATGGCTCGAGTCAGACCGGGAATCCTGTCCTTATCGTTCTTATGGCCGTAGACCTCCAGCCGCCGGCGCGCCAAGCGTTCGATGATGCCCGCGTTTCCGCCGGTATGATCCCTGTGGTGGTGCGTGTTGAGAATCGCTTTGGCCGTAACCTTTTCTATTTCAATCCGATCCAGAACCGGCTCGGCCTCCGAGGGGTCGATCACCGCCGCCTCGCCGGTGTCTTCGCACACGACCAGGTAGCCGTAGTTGTCGCGCAGAAGCGGGATCTGAACGACTCTCATGCGGTGTCTTTATAGCAGATTACAAAGCAGCGACAAGAGAAGCTTCACTCAAGAACTCCCGCGCTTGAGGACCGATTTTGTGCTAGATTGATCGCATGGTTCGCGCCGGCGTCGGACAGTCTTCTCATCCGTCAACCGAGCGGGCCGCGGAAGAGGCGGCTGCGCGGGCCATGAGCCGCGCGGGTATTTCCGCAGCCGATCTCGTCCTGGTTTTTTTCTCCGTCGATCATCTTCCCTCCTGGCGGAAGCTCGTCGCCGCGCTCCAGCGCGTCTCCCGAACGGACCAGATCGTCGGCTCGAGCGGAGTGGGCGTATTAACGATCGACGGCGAGATCGAAGGAAAGGCCGGGCTTGCCGTCATGGTTGTGGCTTCGGACGACACGTGCGCCCGCGCGTTTTTGCATCACCCGCTCTCCGGCCGCGACACGGAAATCGGCGCCGAGCTCGGCCGAAACGCATCCGCCGGCGAAGAGTCTCTCCTGGTTGTGTTTCCCGACGCGTACAACTCACAGCCGCGCGCGCTCTTTCGCGGCATTGAAGAGTCCCGGGGCTTTGTCCCTCTCGTCGGCGCCGGCTCGTCCGAGAACGGAAGTCAGGGCAAGACCTTCCAGCTTTACGGGCACACGATCGCCACGAACGCGCTGGCAGGCTTCTCCCTCGCGGGCGCGTTTACGAGCCGGATAGGAATCACCCAAGGCTGCCGGCCGGTGAGCGCGCCGATGACGATCACCAAGACCGAGGGCAATCTCATTCTCGAAATCGACAACCGTCCCGCTTTCGAGGTCTTTTCACGGATCGTCAAAGGGCCGCTGCTGGAAAATCTCGGACGCGCCCTGGCCTATATCTTCGTCGGTCTGCCGGTAGACACGGGCAAAAACAGCGTCGGTCCGGGAGAATACCTCGTCCGGAATATCGTCGGTCTCGATCCGCGCGCCGGAGTCCTCGCCGTCGCCGAGGAGATCTTCGAGGGCGAGCGCATGGTGTTTACCTTACGCGACGCCGAGAGCGCGCGCGAAGACTTGGGCCAGATGCTCGGGCGCCAGGTTGAGAGCCTCGGCGGCAAGTCTCCGGCGTTGGGTTTTTATTTCAATTGCTGCGCGCGCGGCAGCTCGCTGTACGGGATGGACGGCATCGACGTCGCGTATATCCGCCAAGCTCTCGGCGAATTTCCCTTGATCGGTCTCTTCGGCAGCTTCGAGCTCGGCCCGCTCGGACGAAAGAATCATCTGCTCGCCTACACCGGCGTGCTCACGCTGATCACGGAAAAGTAGAACAGGATGCTTGACTATTTATGCGTTCTTCGCCTCCTAATCACTGCTGCTGTTGTGTCGTTCTCGATCGACGCCGTATCGGCCGGAGAGATGCCGGATGCGCTCACAAAAAAGCTCGCAGAATTTAAGGGCGCCGAACGCGGGCAGATGACTCCCGTCAAAAGTGAAGCACTCAGCCGCGAGTTCCGCGGATATTCGTTTTATGTGCTTCGCTTTAGGCAGTATCCGGTGGCGGTGGCCCCTCCAGATCCGCTCAAGGCAAATAATCTCTTCATGGTTAAGCCGGATGGATCGGTCGAGAATATAGTCGATACGGAGAAGCTGAAGAACTTTTTCCGCGCCGCTCTTGCGCCGGTTAAGGCAGAGGCCGAGGCCAGGGACACCGCCGCGGCGTGGCTCCAGCTTGCGCAGGAACTCTATCAGGATGGGTTTTTCCGCTTTTCACTCTCCGAGGATTCCATCCAGGTCGGCGCGCTGAAGGATGGCGGTCTCGAAGTCTCGGGCAAAGCTGTGGTGAATCCGCAAGGAGGCAACAGCGGACAGATTAACGTTGCGCTCACCTTCGATCCTGCCGGCGCGCTGACAAAGGTCTCCGAGTCGGCCCAGCTCCGTCGCGGCGTCCGGCCGATTTGCCAGGCGACCAAGCTTTTAGACCCGGACCCGATCGTGCGGGGTATGGCTGAGCAGGCTATCCTTCTCATGGGTAGTGCTGCCAAGGAATATCTGGACGAACAGCGCGCAAAGGCCGGCCCGGAACTTCAATATGCCATCGACGAGATCTGGCGGCGGATTGTTGCGAAAGGGCGATAACAGCTTGCCCGCATACGGCGAAGAGCTTGCAGACAGACAACATACGGGTCTACGGGTTCTCGATCGCAACGTCAAAGTTCTCGGCATAGTCAGCCTTCTGAACGATCTTAGCAGCGAGGTGGCTGTTCGCACACTGCCGTTGTTTCTCGCCAACGTCCTCGGAGTCAAGACCGGCATTATCGGTTTCATCGAAGGGATTGCCGAGAGCACGGCGACCCTGCTGAAGATCGCTTCAGGATACCTCGCCGACCGATCGGGGAAGAAGAAGGCTCTCACCTTATGGGGTTACGGCCTCTCGGGTCTGACCAAGCCGCTGTTGTATTTCGCAAACACCTGGGGGCTGGTCCTGGCGGTTCGCTTTCTGGATCGCGCGGGCAAGGGGATTCGCACCGCCCCTAGAGACGCTCTTATCGCCGATGTCACCCCAGAGCAGCACCGGGGCCGCGCCTTCGGCTTCAACAAGGCGATGGACAAGGTCGGGGCCGTTGTGGGACTTCTCGTTGCGGCTTGGATCTTGTCGGTGATGCCGTCTGATGGAGGCGCTCTCACGCGGGCAAATTATCAGGCGCTCGTTTTGCTCTCGGTGATCCCAGGGCTCGCTGCCGTATTGATATTGGCGATTGGTGTCAGCGAACCCGCAGGTCGGCGCGCCAAACTCGCAAAGGAAGGATTCGTCGGCTGGCGCAGCCTCGATCGTCGGTTCAAGGCTTTTCTCGGGGTCATCGTCCTTTTCACTCTCGGCAATTCCAGCGACGCCTTCCTGATGCTACGCGCCCAAACGGTCGGACTCTCGACAACGGAAATTTTTCTTTTACTGGCTGCTTTCAACTTGGTGGTTTCACTCTCCTCGTTTCCAGCCGGAATTCTCTCTGATCGTCTCGGCCGTCGCAAGCTCATCATCTGCGGCTGGCTGATCTATGCTTTGATTTATTTTGGCTTCGGCGCGGCCGCGACGGCGTGGCAGGTTGTGGCGCTCTACGTTCTGTACGGACTCTACCACGGCGCGTTCCAGGGAGCGGCGAGCGCTCTGGTGGCGGACCTCGTTCCGCCGGAGCGCCGGGGAACCGCCTACGGTCTTTTCAACGGCGCGATCGGCGTCGCTGTTTTCCCCGCGAGCTTTGTCGCCGGGCTCTTGTGGCAATGGTTCGGCCCGGCGGCGCCTTTCTATTTCGGCGCGGTTCTGGCGTGCGCGTCTTCGTGTCTTTTCCTATTGATTCCGGAAAAAAGGTAAAGAAAATAGGTCGAAGCGTTTGCGAGGTTCTAGAGGCGGCGTTGAGATAAGTCCTCTCACCGTGTTATAAGAACTCGTTCGCGGAGATGGCGTTCTCCTTTAACCGCCCGCCGAGGCTGATGACGCCTACTTCAATTCAGGAGGTAGCGTCATGGAACAGCTCTGGTGGGAAGCGTCCCTATGGATCGCTCTTGCCCTTATCTCCAGCCTCTTTTCCTTGAGGCTGGGGATCTCGGTCGCTCTCATAGAACTCATCGTCGGCATCGCGGCCGGAAACACGTTTCGCCCAAGGGTTGAGGAGTGGGTCAACTTTCTGGCGAGTTTCGGCGCGCTTGTTTTAACCTTCCTGGCCGGCGCGGAACTTGAGAGCCGGACGTTAAAAAAGTTCTGGAAGGAAAGCCTGGTTCTCGGCATCCTTAGTTTTGCCGCTCCTTTTGGTTTAAGCTGGCTCGCAGCGGAGTTCCTTCTCGGCTGGGAACAAGGCGCCGCGCAGATCGCGGGCCTGGCCTTGTCGACAACGTCCGTAGCGGTGGTCTATGCCGTCATGCTGGAGAGCGGTCTCAACGAGAAACCCATCGGTAAGCTTATCCTTGCCGCCTGTTTCGTAACCGATCTCGGGACCGTGATCGCTCTTGGATTGCTCTTTACCAGTTTTGGTCCGCAGTTTTGGATTTTTGTCGGGATTACGATCGTCGCGCTGGTCTCGTTGCCCAAGTTCACCCGCTTCTATCTGATTCGCGTCAACGCCCACTCGAGCGAGCCGGAGGTCAAGTATGTTTATCTCGTTCTGCTGTTGCTTGCATACCTGGCCGTCGGCGGAGGAAGCGAAGGAGTGCTGCCCGCGTACCTCGTGGGCATGGTTCTCGCGGATACCTTTCTTGCAAACAAGGAGTTGATCAGACGCATGCGAGCCACGACCTTTGCTCTGCTGACGCCCTTTTATTTCCTAAAGGCCGGCAGCCTGGTTGACTTGAGGGCCGTGTTGGCAAGCCTGGGACTCATCGTCCTCTTCTTTTTCTCCAAGACCGCGGCGAAATTTCTTGGCCTCTATCCGGCCGGAGCTGCTTTCGGGTTTGCCAGAAGAGTCAATCTTTACACGAACCTGATGATGTCAACCGGCCTCACTTTTGGAACGATCTCCGCGCTCTATGGTCTGACGCACGGAATCATCACGCAAGATCAGTATTCCGTTCTTGTCGTCACCGTGATTTTAACGGCTATTGTCCCGACAGTGATCGCTCAGACCTTCTTCGAGCCGAAAGGGAAGGAACGCGAGGCTCTGTTTGCGCAAAAAGGAGGGAAGGGAAATGTTTAAGAGGATTCTCGTCGCTTACGACGGCTCGGACGGCGCCAAGTTTGCGTTGGACAAGGTTACAGAGATGGCTGAGGCCGCCGCGGCCGAGCTTCTGCTCCTCGCGGTCGGCAGAATCCCGGAATATGCCGAGACGGTGAGCGAAGCGGAAGAGGCTAGAGAGCAAGCAAAGAGCTACTATTCGAAGATCATGGAAGACGCCGCTGATCGTCTGAGACAACAGGGTTTGTCCGCGACGGTCCGCATAGATTTTGGCAAGCCGGGCGATGTGATCTTAAGGATTGCAGAGGAATCGGGCGCCGATCTCATCGCGCTAGGAACAAACCCTCATTCCGCCATGAGGAGAAGGTTTCTCGGGGCCACCGTGGATAAAGTGGTAGATCGCGCCCACTGCTCGGTCTTGGTTGTTAGACGCGAGACGGCCGAATGATCGGAAGCTCCGATATCCTGCTCCTGGGCGGCGGCGCCTTCGTCGCCTCGGTGCTGGCCGCGGTCGCAGGCTTCGGCGGGGCGGCGATCTTGCTGCCGATCCTCGTCCCGATCTTCGGCGTCCGCGACGCGATCCCGATCCTAACCGTTGCGCAGCTCGTCGGGAACCTGAGCCGCGTCTGGTTCAATCGCCGCGAGCTGGATTTGCCCGTTGTCGGCTGGTTCGCCGCCGGCGGCGTGCCGGCCGCGCTCGCCGGAGGATTTCTATTCGCGTCGGCGCCGCTCTCGTTTCTCACCCGCTTGTTGGGCGTCTTTCTCATCGCGGTTGTGATCTACCGCCATAGCGGCAAACGCCCGGCGGGAAGGCTTCCGCTCCGCGCCTTCCCCTTCATCGGCGCCGTTTTCAGTTTTCTCTCGGCGCTCTTGGGCAGCGTCGGACCCATCATGATTCCTTTCTTTCTGGCTTACGGACTTGTCAAAGGCGCGCTCATCGGCACGGAAGCTCTAGCTACGGTCGTGATGCACGTTACCAAGTTGGTGGCTTACGGCAGCGCGGCGGTTCTAACGACCGCCGGTCTCGTGGCGGGACTCGCCGTGGGATCGATCATGATCGTCGGTTCTTTCGCCGGAAAAAAACTTCTGGACCGCCTGCCCGAGCGGCTCTTCGTCGCGCTCGTCGAGCTTACGCTCGTCGTCGCGGGCGTTCTATTCCTGATCCGGGGATAGACCGTAGGGGGACGGCATGGCGAAGAAAGATCGTCAACAAAGATTTTTCGAGCGAGATGCATTGACATTCAGAACGAGCTTGTTATTCGTGAGTGTATGTATTCACGGAGAAAGAAACCTTCCGTTCTGATCGTTCTTCTGTTTTTCTGCGTCGTTGTTTTCTACGTTGAGTTGAGTCATGCGGCGCGCATGCGAAATTTCTCGAGCGCAGAGATCTCGGTCGGTGCGCGCGCTTTCGAACGGAGTGGCGCTCCGACGACGGAGCGGGAGGCGTTCAAAAAAACGCCGCTTGCCGACAAGGAGACCGCTTTTTCGGAACCTGCCCGGACTCCATCGCGAGACCTGCCCTCGAAGGAAAGACGCGTCGAGGACGCCTTACTCAATTTTCGCGCGCTTTCTCTGCCCCGGCTCATTCTCGCTCCCAAAGTTTCCACCAATCTATTTCTCTCCGTTCTCAATCTTTGATCTGCGCCGGTTCTTGAAGCGGATAGTCCGCTCAACAACGGGCGCTTTCCGCGCCGCGAACCGCGTGATTTCACCCAGTGACCGGCGCGCGCCCCCAATAAGAACAAGGAAAAGGAGATGTCTAAAAATGTTGCATCAAACCAAGGGTGTATTTTGTCTGCTTGTCGTGATTTTAGCTGGAGCGTTGGCCTTCAATGCGGTTCCTGCGAGGGCGCTTCAAGATGTTCGCGAGGATATTCCTCCCAGGGTCGTCGGAGAGATTCCCGGCGCTCCGGTCGGTTATTGTCACATGAAATTTCCCGCGATCGACGAGAAAACTTTAGGAACCGACCGGCCGAGGCTTGAGCGCCCCGACTCGGGCAATATCATCGACTTCTACGGTCCCTGCGATCATGACCCGCTGGGCGCGGAAGAAGTCCAGAGACAGATGAACGAGAACCAGATGGAGCGTGTCCGGGATGGCGAGTAGTTTGGGCTGAACGGTTTCTCGTCGCCCGGCATGCGGGGTGCGCGGCATCGGGGAGAGGCGTCTCTCCCCGATGCGCGGCGCTAACGCCCGATGCGTTTGCGTTTGTTGGCGATGTAATCGACCACGATGTAGTTGCCGATCTGGTCGGGTGAGGTATAAAAGACGCGTCCGGTGTTCAGGCGCGAGAGCTGATCGATAAAGCCGCGGCGATAAAAATCGGTGCCGAGCATGAAGGTGTTGATCTTGATGCCGCTCTGCGTGCAGCGCCGGACTTCTTTCAGCGTCTCCTGGACGATCCGCTCGTGCAAAAGCGCGGAGCCCCAGCCGCTGTGGAGCCGTCCGCCGCGGTCGAGGGTCACCGCGGTCGGCTCGCCGTCGGTGATAAGGATGATCTGACGGTTGGCCGCCTTCTGCGAGCCCAGGATCTGGCGCGAATAGCGCAGCGCCTCTTTGATGTCGGTGCCGTGCTCCATGAAATAGGTGATGGCCACGATCGATGGCAGGTCCTGCGCGCGGATCACTTTGGCGTTGGAGCGGAAAGCCACGAGGTGAAGCACATCCTGCGGATATTTGGTCTCGATCAGACGGTGCAGCGCGAGCGCGACTTTTTTTCCCGCGTGCAGCGCGTCGTTCATCAGCATCGAATAGCTCACGTCGATCAGCAGCACGGTCTCGCAGTCGCTGGAGAATTCCTGGCGGTGGACGGTGAAATCTTCCGGTCCGATCTTTAACGGCACGCCGCGTTCGCCCCTTTCCAGAGCCTTCATCAGCGTCTCGCTGATATTGACGTTGAGCGGGTCGCCGTATTCGTATTTCTTCGTGTCTTCCAGCGTGTCGCCTTGCAGTCCTTTCAAGGTCGTGTTGTGGTCGCCCCAGCGGTTCTTGTTGAGCATCTGAAAGATTTCTCTGAGCGCTTTGTCGCCGATTCTTCTCATGCCCTTGGGACTGAGCTTGAGGCCCTGGCCGGTGCGGACGAGGTAGCCGTCCTCTTCCAGCATGCCCTCGATGCCTTTCAGATACTTGAGCTGCTCGTAGGCTTCTTCCCCCAGCAGCTCGCGGATATCGTCCAGGTTGAGATCCGCGATATCCGCCATGCCCCTTTGTCCCCAGCGGAGAAACTGCTCCAACCGCTTCAGTTGCCCGAGAATCTGACCGGCTTCGCCCATGCCCATTCTCTCGGAGCCCTGGAACGGATACTGGTTCAAAAGCTGCTGCAACTGGTCCATTTGATTCAGCGCGTCGCTCAACTGGCCCAGCTGTTCCTGCGTGAGGGAATTCAAATTCTCCAGAAGGTTGTCCAGATCTTCCACCGCCGCATCCAGCATATTGGGAAGGTTCTTGAGAAAATTTTCGTCTTCGAGGAGCCGGTTCATTCGATCCAGCATGTCCATGAGGTTTTGCTGGCCCTGGCCCGTCAGATTCTGCGGCCGCTTCATCTTGCTCTGCGATAGCTGCTCTTTGAGACGCTCTCTCAGCTCCTGGTAGCGCTCGAATCCCTCCTGCATCTTGCGCGCCAGCTCGTCCATGTTCTGCGCGTAGCGTCCGGAGAGTCGCTCCATGAAGTTGCGCATCTTTTCGTGGTAGGCCTCGAGCTTTTCCGCCAGGCTGTTGAGCTTGTCGCTGAGCGCTTTGGCCTCTTCGGGCGTGAGCTTGAATGAATCCGGCGAATACTTCTCCAGCAGCTCCTTCTTCTTTTCCTCGGCTTCGCGGAGGATATCCCTCAGCCCTTTGACCGAGCGGAGCCCATCCTCGGAGGCGACGCCGCGGCGCATCAAGTCTCGGAGCGCCCGGCGCACGCCTTCTTCCTCCAGGAAATTGTCGGAGAGGTGCTTGAGCAGGTCCTCGGAAGTCGGGAAGCGGATCTGCTGCGTGCCGTCCCACTGAGTGTAGCGATGGATTCTCATCGAAGGTCAATATAGCTCAGAAGAAAGTAGAAGGAAATAGGACTAAAGAAGGTCGTAGGAGGCAGTCGATAGGACGTAGAAAACGCTTGCGATTCTCTCCGATTGAAATGGTGAAATCAAGAAGTTCTACGAGACGTGCGTTCGGGCCACTCCGTCAAGCCATGGAAGAAGCTTTTAAAAAAGCTCATTGACATGGAGACTAAGGGAATATAGGGTTGAGCCGTTCTAACCAAAGGGCCTAACGTGGTCCCAATTCATATAAAGCGCGTTTCTCTGATCGTTTTTTTTTGTTTCGAGCCTTTTTTCTGTCGAGGGCTTGCCTATTATGAAGACAGTAACAACGGTTTTGCTAGTTTTTCTGTGGGTGTCCCCATCCTTGGCTGCATCTTTGGAGGAGTTGGCCAAGCCGGAAGGGGAAGTGGTTTTTTATAGTTCGCTCAACAGCGATCAAATTAAAGCGCTGACGGACGGCTTCAGCAAGAAATATCTCCATATAAAAGTGTCTTTTTTTCGCGCGACCGGCGAGCGAATTATGCAGCGCATTCTCGCCGAGGCGCAGGCCGGGCGTCACGCGGTAGACGTTTTCACCGTAGCGGGAATAAAGATTCAGCCGATTAAGGATAGGGGATTGACCGCTAAGTTCGTACCCGAGGCCAGCCCTTTTTATGCCGACGGCGTCAAAGACCCTGAAGGGCATTGGACCAGTCTTCTACTATTGTTGAGCGCCATGGGGTACAACACGAAACTCACTTCGCCCGGCGAAGCTCCGAAGAAATATGAAGACCTACTTTCTCCCAAGTGGAAAGGTAAAATTGGCATCCATGCTCGGGATCCGGAGTGGTTTCTAAACCTACAGCGGCGCATGGGAAGAGAAAAAGCCAGAGCTTTTCTGAAAAGCCTCTCGACCCAAAATCCCGGTGTCCAACAAGGGCACACTCTTTTGGTGCAGCTTTTGACCGCCGGAGAATACCATCTGGCGTCGAATATATACGCCCACACGCTGGCGCGGGAGCAGGCAAAGGGAGCGCCGGTGCAATGGATTTTCGAAGAACCTGTCGTCACTTACATGGTTCCGATCGCGTTGGCCAAAAATGCTCGCCATCCCAACGCCGGCAAGGTCTTCATCAACTTTGCCTTGTCGCGCGAAGGGCAAATCCTGCTTCGCGATCAAGAGGCGATTCCCGCCCATAAGAATGTCGACGCAAAAGCGGTTTCTTTGAAAGGGCTAAGGCTCCTTCCCAGCGATCCTCACATGGCGAAGGACTACGAAGCGGCTTTAGGGGAGATGCAAGTTTTACTGGGGACTAAATAGGGAACGTTCCAAAAGCTGGCGATGGCCCCGAAAGGCCGCATCACTCCTTTGGATAGCGCCGTAAGAAATCAATAAAGGCTTCGACGAAAGGAGATCCTCGGCGAGTCTTCTGGACGGTGAGATAGAGAGGCTGCTTCAGATCGAGACCTGAAACCTTGATCAGCTTCAATCGGTTGGCCTTAAGGTCTGATAGGACGTGACACTTCGAAAGAAGGCTGATGCCCAAACCGCCTGCCACCGCGTTTTTAATCGCGTCTCTGGCGCCTAACTGAACATCAACTTCCAGCGTTGGTGTCAAAGAAAATCCTATTTCGGCAAATTTCGATTCTATCATCTCGCGAACCGGAGTCCCTTTTGTATAAAGAATCCATTGTTCCTTGCCGAGAAGCTTTAAAGGAACGGAGTCCCGTTTGGCAAGCGGATGTCTCGGCGGGGCAATCACTACTATCTGCTCTTCACGATAGGGCTCACTATGTAGGAGACTAGAATGTGGACGCCGGCTCATAATCGCAATATCGAGTTCTCCGTCTACTAGCATTTGTTCAAGAATCTCGCCCGCTTGAAATTTGATCACGACTTCAACACCGGGGTAGTTCTTCTTGAACATTTGAATTGCCATAGGGAGAAAAGATGCTGCGGCCAACGCCGAACCCCCAATACGGAGACGGCCTTTCTTTAGGCCCCTTATTTCCTCTAGCTCTTGCGGAATTTTCTCGACCGTGGCGAGCACGTTCTCCGCGCGCTTCAAAAGCAGTCTGCCGGCCTCGGTGAGGTGGGGTTTTACACCCAACCTATCGAAGAGCTTGACCCCAAGCTCTTTTTGCAGGCTGATGACTAACGAGGAGACGGAAGGTTGGCTGATCTGCAAAACTTTTCCCGCTTTGGTGAAGCTTCCTTCCTTAGCCACTGTCGCGAACGTCTTTAACTGCCACAGTGTCATCAACATTCTCCTAATAGCTTGATCGGGAGTTTCTCGCTGTCCAAGTGAGAAATCAAGAATGTTTCTTCGAATACAATTCATTCGATTGGCCTATAAGGCAAAGAATTTGCATCGTGTTTTTGGTAGCATCCGGTCCTTCGGCTAACTTGGCGGCCCTCTGCTCGGGAAGATTCGCCGCCGCGTTGACCGCCAGAGAAGCCGTTGACAATGAAGCAATGAGAATATTAATAAGTATAAGGCCATCGAAGCAGGATAATAAGCGAGAGCATGATGGTAAGAATTATCTCCCTGACTGTTCTTTGTGGCCTTGCTTTTTTCTTTGTTCCTGATTCGGTATGGGGCCAATCCGACCATACGGCCAGTCTCGTCGAAGGGGCGAAAAGAGAGAGGAAGCTTGTTTGGTACACGTCCATGGCCGCAACGGAGTCCAAACCGTTACTGGACTCCTTTATGCAACGATACCCTTACGTTCAGGTGGAA
>DASXUF010000074.1 GCA_036504975.1 Candidatus Binatia bacterium
TTCATCAACTTCACCGCCGTCGACTCCGGCTCGACCTAGCGCCGCGGCGATCACGATGCTTCCCAGCGTCGGGGCAGACAAAGAATTCAACGCGCCGTTGAGACTTCCTATAGGGGTCCTGACCGCGCTGACGATGACCGCGTCCTTCATCGGTCCTCCGCTGGCTGATTCAAGTCGCTCTGTGAAGAATGGGAGCCGGTCTCGTTTCGGCTCTTGGCGAACGAGGCGCGCAAAAACCGCTCGGCATCCCGCGATAGCTCAGCGACGGGAGATTCGGTGTCGAGAGCGAGACGGGGCAGCGCCGATTCCGTTATGGGCTCGAAGAGATCTTTTTGTTTCAGGTAGATTTGCCAGTCGCCGTCCGAAACATCGCGCCCTTCGGCGGCGCGCCTTTGAAGTCGTTCCCGAATGAGTTCTTCCCGTGAATGACAGTAAACGATCGCCACCGGCGCGCCATACTTTGCCGCCGTCTCGAAAACGGCGGCGCGCTGGGTGGCTTTTTGAAACGTGCCATCCAGAATCACTCCTTCTCCGGCGGCGAGATGGCGCTCGGTTTTTTCGGTCATTTTGCGATAAACCCTGCCGGTCATGGCGGCGCCGTAGATTCCTTCGCCGAAATGGGCCGGCTCGCGCCGCTCGGGCGCTCCCGCGAGACGTTTGCGCAGGACATCGGAATTGATGACGGCGGCGCCGAGACGGCGCGCCAGCGCGCGCGCTAAAGTGGATTTGCCGCTGCCGGTGAGGCCGCAGATCATCACAACGAACGGCTTCACCCCTTGCCACGTATAACTGTGGGCAAGATCGAAATAGCGCGCCGCCGTTTCGGCCTGGGTGTCGGAGATCAACGAAAAAACTTTTCCCCGCACCAGCGCGCGGTAACATTGATAGAACGGCAAGAGCTCCGGCAGCTCACGATCGTCCGCCAGCTCGAGATAGCGGCGGAGAAATTGCCGGCCCTGTTCTTTGCCCCCGCGCGCCTCCAGGTCCATCAGCAGAAAAGCGACTTCCGATGCCGTGTCAATGCGGCGCAGTTGGGGGCTGAACTCGACGCAATCGAATATCTGAATGCCTTCGGGCGCGAAGCAGACGTGCTCGCAGTGGAGATCGCCGTGCAGCTCGCGCGCGCGTCCCTCGCGCTCCCGGCGGAGCATCAGCTCGGCGCGCTCGTCCAAAAAGCGGCCGCCGAAGGCGCGGATGGCCGCGAGACTCTCGGCGTCGATCGTGCGTCCGACGAAGGGGGCGAGATCCGCCAGGTTTTGCTGCCAAATTTTTTGCGCGCTCGAAAGATGCCCGTACGCGTGCTTCCTTTGGCCCCGCGCGGCCTGAGCATGAAACGGGACCAGGATTTCCGCCAGAGCCGCCATCATTCGCGGCGTCACCTGGCCGCGCTCCAACAAATAATCGAGCATCCGTTTTTCCGGCAGCCGGCGCATGACGAGAACGTATTCCTCGGGGCGAGCGTCGCTGCCCAACTGCCAGCCGTAATCGTCGCGCGAGATCGGCAGGATGCCCAAGTACACCGACGGCGCCAGCCGCCGGTTGAGACGCAGCTCTTCCTCGAGAAAAAATTTTCTCCGCTCGAGCGTGGAATAATCGACGAACGAGTAGCGCACGTTCTTTTTGATTTTGTACGCCAGCTCCCCGGCGAGAAAGACATGGGAGATGTGCGTCTCCCGATGCGCGACTTCAGTCGGCCTTTCAGGATAAAAAGCCGGGTCGAGCATCGCCTGGACGAGAGGCGTCGAGCACGCTTCGCCGACCGGCATGAATTGCGCTGGCTCCATAAATCTTCGACTTTCAGGGACAAAGGAGAGCAATAACGGTGCCAGCGAAATTCTTCCGCTAACGAAGAGATATGGACGAAATTTTCTTAACTTCCGGAAAGAAAGAAAGGATATTCTCGGAAATGAAAGACTAGGAGATGCCTAATTCTTCGAGCTTCCTGTAGAGAGACGAAAGGCTGATGTCGAGGAGCCGCGCGGCTTCTTTTCGATCTTGGCCGGCCTGGTCCAAGACCCGCAGGATGTGCTGTTTTTCGAATTGCTTGGTCGCGTCCTTGAGATTCACAATGAAAGGAGGAATGGTCTCTTCCGCGTTCAACAACGCCGCCGGCAGATTCTTCAGCGTGATCCAATCGCTGTCGGCGAGAATCATCGTGTGCTCGATCACGTTGTCGAGCTCCCTCACGTTTCCCTTCCACGCCAGAGAGGCCAAGACCCCGATCACTTCGGGCTCCGCCCCCTTAAAACTCTTTTTCAATTCCGGATTGTGCTTCCGAATCAAATGCTCGACCAAAATCGGTATGTCCTCGGGCCGCTCGCGGAGCGGCGGGATGTGGATCTCCATGATGTTCAGCCGGTAGTAGAGATCGTCGCGAAAGCGTTTCTCCTCGACCTCTTTTTTCAGGTCGCGGTTCGTGGCGGCCACCACGCGCGCGTCAATGCGCCGCGGGCTCGTGCTGCCGATCGGCAGAATCTCCTTGGCCTCGAGCGCCCGCAAAAGCTTGACTTGAAGATGCTGCGGGATCTCGCCGATCTCGTCGAGAAAAATGGTTCCGCCGCGCGCTTTTTCAAACAGCCCCTCCTGATTGGCGAACGCGCCGGTGAACGAGCCCTTCATGTGGCCGAACAAAAGGCTCTCCAGGAGGGTCTCCGGCAGCGCGCCGCAATTGACCGGTAAGAACAGCTTATCGTGCCGGTCGCTCAGTCCATGAATCGCGCGCGCGACCAATTCCTTGCCGCTGCCGCTCTCGCCGGTGATCAACACGGTGGCTTGCGTCGGCGCCACTTTCTTGACCATTTCGAGGACGTTCAGCAAGAGCTTGCTCTTGCCGATGATCTCTTCCAGGCCGTTCTGCACGTCAGTCTCTCTAGAGTTGCTCGGCGGCCGCGAGAAGGTCCGGGCTGCTGCAAAAACGGCGCAGCGCCGCCTTTAACTTTTGCCGCTGCACGGCCGCGGGCACGCCCAGGTTTTCCAGCGTCTGCGCGATCTTCGGCCCGCCGAGTTGTAAAAGCTTCCCGTAGATGACATCGATCTCGGAGGTTTCGATTTCCACGGCGATCTTGAACGCTTCCTCGCAGGTGATCGACGGCGTGCCCTCGTTCAGGTAGCCGCGAATGTGCTCCTTGAGACGCTCGGCGGTTTCCCTGCTGATGCTCGGGTCCAACTCCTCGTCTTCGTAGTTTTGAATGATGATTTTGCAGGCCAAAAGAATCAGCGCGTGCTGCTCCTCCTGGCGCGCCATCTCCCACCAGAAGTCTCTCAACTCCGGTTTGTCCATAAACAGATGAGAAAAGCGGAAATAGACTTTCCCGACCAGACGCTCGACTTCGGAAAAGGCCTCAAGTGGATCGAAGTTTGGTACAGCCATATGAGCACGTGCCTTGAAACCTAGTTATAGTTTGTTACCCGCGAATTTTCAACTTTTTGCTTGAAGGCGCCCGGCTCGGAGCAGGCGGGCGGCTCCAAGATAGGTCGTTCTGTTGCGGGAGCTAAGGGAGGTGAGGAGCAATTAAGAACTTCGGTTCTTTTCAGGCTTCTTTCAGCCTGTCCCTCAAAAACTCGAGTATCGTGACGTGCTTTTGCGAATCGTGGATCATGCAGCCCATGAGCAAGGCGAATAGTCCCTTGTAGTAACGGCGGCTGACTTTCGTCAGGCTCTTGCACTCCCGGATGCCTTCTTTTTCCGTTCGAATGAACTCTTCGGTCATGGCAAGCAATTCTTTTTTTTGATCGCCCAGGTCGTAAAGGCCGCGAATCGCGTCTTCCGGCTTGGTCCAACTGAGGTCGCCCTTGAGCGTCGCGACCATCGCGTGCGTGACCGCGTGGTGCTTCTCCTCGTCGGAGATAATGAGCTGGAGGAGAAACTTGATCAGAGGCTGGCGAACGTCGGCGGCAACTTCTTTATACTGCCGGAGAAAATCCTTTTCCTGAGTCTCGTGGCTCTCGAATTCGTTCAGTAGCCGTTCGACCTCGGTGATCTCCGGCTCCGGCGGGGCCGCCTCCTGTTGCATATAAAATTCGGTTACAGGCACTCTATTCATAACTTCCTCCTTTCCAAGCAACCGGCGTCGAAGCCGTCGATCAGTTCCGTTTTCGTTATCGAGCAAGCGACATGCCACCGGAAAATTCATTCTGGACGGGAGAAGAGCACCACCGCCGCCGCGCCGGACTCCAAGAATTAAGAATATTCCATCCGATTCTTCCTACTTTTAGGAACTCTCTCCGATCAAAACCATCCGCCAGGCTGATTTCAGAGTCGAAAAATTCCTTGGCATATCGATTGCTCAACTTGCTTGAGCACGGGAGATCGGCACGAATGACCGTTTAGAAAGGCACACCATGGGGATCGAAAACCTGATAGCCGGCTACAGAGAGATCCTGGAAGAATCGCCGCTCGAACCGGCGGCGAAGTGGAAGACGACCCATCCGGGATCCAAAGTGGTCGGCTGCTATCCGGTTTACACGCCGGTCGAGCTGATCCACGCCGCGGGCATGCTGCCGATCGGCATCGTCGGCGGCGGCAACAGGATCGAGATCGCCCACGCCGATTCGCGCTTTCAATCCTTCGTCTGCTCGATCGTGAAGAGCACGCTTGAGCTGGGGCTGACCGACAAGCTCAACTTCGTCGATGGGATGGTCTTTCATTCGATCTGCGATCCGGCACGCAACCTCGGCAGCGTTTTCAAACGAAACTTCCCTCAGATGATGGTGGAGTACATCCACTTTCCGCAAAACATGAAGTCGCGCTCCACCGCGGACTACCTCGCCGCGGAATACAACCGGCTCAAGAAGAGCTACGAAACTCTCGGCGGAAAGACCGTCACCGACGAAGATCTCGGACGGAGCATTCTCCTCTACAACGAGCAGAGAAAATTGCTCCGCGAGCTTTACCGCATCCGTAAAGAAACGCCGCAAAATCTCTCGACGGCGGAGAGTTATGTCCTGATGCGCATAGGAACCCTGATCCCGGCGGAGGAGCATATCGCCATTCTGAAAGAGGCGCTCGTAGAGTTGCGGCAGCGGGACGAGAGGCCCAAGGACCGCATCAAGGTCGTGCTCGAGGGCTCGTTCTGCGAGCAGCCGCCGCTGGAATTGATCGAGGGGTTGGAAGCGGCGGGCTGCTACATTCTGGACGACGATTTCCTGATCGGCTGGCGCTGGCTTGTGGAAGATATCCCGACGGAAGGCGATCCGGTCCGGAACCTGGCGCGCGCGTACATCGATCAAAGCGTCTACTCGGGCGTCAAGCACGACAGCCGCCAGTCCAAATCCAAACACCTGATCGACAGAGTTCGCGAGACGGGCGCCAGCGCCGTGATCTTCCTGGCGGCCAAGTTCTGCGAGCCCGCGCTGTTCGATTACGCGCTCTACCGCAGGACTTTGGAAAAAGAAGCGATCCCGCATCTTGCGCTCGAGTTCGAGGAGAAGATGTGGATCTTCGACAAATCGCGCTCGGAAGTCGAGACGTTCGTGGAGTCCATGCTGTTCGATTGAAAAGGAGCCGACCATGGCGCAAGCAGCCGAAGCGGTGAAGACGACCTACCAGGGGCAGATGCATCTCCTGCAAAAGGAGATCATGGGAAAATACTTTGAGCGCCTCACGCGCGCGGCGGAGCAAGGCGACGGCAAGGCCGTCTACATGCTCATCAGCGGCAACCCGGTCGAGCTGGTTTTAGCCTTCGACATGATCCCGGTTTATCCGGAGATCAACGCGCTGCAGCTCGCGGTGAAAAAAGTTGCGCTGCCTTTCATCCAGAAGGCGGAAGAGATGGGCTACTCGATGGACAATTGCGCCTATGTCAAGGCGGACGTGGGCATGTTCCACTCCGGCCGCAAGACGCCGTTCGCCACGATCCCCCTGCCGTCTCTGATCCTGTGCAATTACGTCGGCTGCAACGTCTACCTCCAGTGGTTCGAGCATCTCGCCGAATATTCCGACGGCGAGCTTTACAACCTCGACATTCCGTTTCTGCACGGGGAATCCGACGAGCCGTCGGCGGCGGACATCACTTACGTCGTCCGCCAGCTCGAAGAGGTCATCGAAGCGTGCGAGCGCATCAGCGGCAAGAAGTTCGACTACGCCAAGCTGCAGCAGATCGTCTCGCGCTCGGCCGAGACCGGCGAGATGTGGGCGAAGATCAAGGCGCTCACGAAAAATACCCCGTCGCCGTTCGATGCCTACTTCGATTCGGTGACGATGATGGCGCCGCTCTACTGTCTCCGCGGCACCGAAGAAGGGCTCAGGTTTTTCGAGACGGCGCTGAAAGAAATGGAAGAAAAGGTCGAGCTCGGAATGGGCCCGCTCCCGGAGGAGCGCTTCCGCTTCGTGATCGAAGGGCCGCCGCCGTGGCCCTACCTGCGCCAATTTCGCGATCTGTTTTCCAAGTGGGGCGCCGTGGCGGTGGCCTCGACCTACTCGACCGTGGGCGGCCTGTGGGAATTCGGCTTCAAGCACGATTCCAACCATCCGCTCGAATCGATCGCCGCGCACATGCTCAAATGGAATCTTACCAACCGGAGCTTCCTCCAGAGATACGAGCAGATCCACCGCTATGTGAAAGAGTGGCACGCCGACGCGCTGGTGATCCATTCGGTCAAGAGCTGCCGGCTTTTCTCCGCCGGCCAGGGCGACATGCGCGAGCATTTCACCAAGGATCTGGGGATTCCCACCTTGCTCGTCGAGTCCGACATCGAAGACCCGCGCTACTTCTCCGAGGCGCAGATGAAGAATCGGATCGACGCGTTTTTCGAATCGCTCGAGCACCAGAAGATGCTGCGCGAGAGCGCGCAGGGAGACGCACGATGATCTATGCCGCAGGCGTGGACGTTGGCTCCACACAGACCAAGGCCATCATCATCGACGAGAAGCGCGAGATCGTCGCCAGGGCTTTGACCGACACGGGCGCCAACGTCACGCGCGCGGCCAACAAGGGCTTCGAGGAGGCGCTCAACGCCGCCGGGTTGAAGCGGGAGCAAGTGGCCTATGTCGTGGGCACCGGCTACGGCCGATACAAGGTCACGTTCGGCGACGCACAGATCACCGAGATCAGTTGCCACGCGCGCGGCGCGAGCTTCCTCTTTCCCAACACCCGCACCGTCATCGACATGGGCGGGCAGGACGCCAAGGGAATCCACATCGGCGCCGACGGCGACGTAAAAGACTTCGTCATGAACGATAAATGCGCCGCGGGCACGGGACGGTTCCTGGCCCACGCGGCGGAGGCCCTCAGTCTCTCGCTCGACGACATCGGCGAAATCGCGATGCGGGCGAAAAATCCGGTCCGCCTGACCACCGTCTGCACCGTCTTCGTCGAGTCGGACATCATGTCGTATTGCGCCCAGGGAAAAAAAGTCGAAGACATTCTCGGCGGCGTGCACAGCGCGATCGCCGCGCGCACGATCTCTCTGGTTCGCCGGGTCGGCATCGAGCCGGAAGTGACGTTCACCGGCGGCGTGTCGCGCAACATCGGCATGGTCCGCGCGCTGGAAGAAAAACTCGGCATGAAGGTCAACGTGAGTCCCGATTCGCACTTTGTCGGCGCGCTGGGCGCGGCGATCTTCGCTCTCGAACGCGCAATGAAAGTTTCGAGTTCCGAGTTCCGGGTTCCGAGTTCAACGCGAGACCCGCAACCCGAAACCCGAAACTGAAAGCGAGGTTTCCATGCTTTTCGTAGCCGGCATCGACATGGGCGCCAAGAGCACCAAGGTCATCGTCATGGATGGCGAGAGAAAGGTGCGCGGCCAGAGCACGATCAGGACCCGGCCTGATTTTACCGCGGTCTCCAAAGACGCGCTCCGGATCGCGCTCGAACAGGCCGGGATCAAAGAGAGCGACCTGAGCTATGTCGCCACCACCGGATTCGGCAGATACAATGTTCCGTTCCGCGACATCCAGATCACCGACATCACCTGCGTCGGACGCGGCGCGGTGTTTCTCTTTCCCAAGACCCGCTGCATCCTCGACATCGGCGCCCAGAGCACGCGCGCGATCCGCGTCCTGGAGAACGGAAAGGTCCACGAGTTTCGCACCAACGACAAGTGCGCGGCCGGCGCCGGCGGCTTCATCGAGCGCGCGTCCAAATATCTGGAGATCACGATCGAGCAGGTGGGCGATCTGTCGATGCGCGCCGACAAGCCGCAGACGATCAGCAGCGTTTGCGCGGTGCTGGCCGAATCGGAAATCATCAACCACGTCTCCAACGGCCAGACCGTGGAGAACATCCTTTACGGCGTGCACCAGTCGCTCGCTTCCAGAGCGATGGCCCTGCTCAAGCGCGTCGGGCTGGAAGAAGAGATCACCTTCGTCGGCGGCGTCGCGCGGCAAAAAGGGATGGTCAAGGCGCTGGAGGAAACGCTCAAGAAAAAAGTCAACGTCAGCGACGAGCCGGAGATGGTCGGCGCGATCGGCGCCGCGCTGCTCGCGCTCAAACGTTTGGAGAAGATCCGCCAGGAGCCGAAAGAACAGGCGATGGTGGCGTAGAACACGCCTGAAAGACAAAAGGAG
>DASXUF010000075.1 GCA_036504975.1 Candidatus Binatia bacterium
TGGCCGGCAATGCCGTCGAGTTCTTTCATCTGAAGGATACAGTGCCTGAAATTCAGGAGCTGAAACTCGTGCGGAGGGCTTAAGCGATGTCGTTCCGAATCTCCGGGCAAAGAATTTCGGAGAGATCCTTCACTCCGTTCAGGATGACAGAGGGGGAAGCTTGCACCAATCGTGGAAGGTAAGGATGGCGAGACGCACTTCTGTCATTCTGATGAGCGCAGCGAAGAATCTCTCTTTGTCTTTTTTCATTGCGGCGCTGTTATTCATCCTCGTTGACTCCTTGCCTGTCCTCGCCGCCGAACCCAAAAGCGATTGGAAGGCGGAATGGGATAAGACGGTTCAGGCGGCGAAAAAAGAAGGCCAGCTCACCGTCTATTTCTGGGGCTCGCCGCTGATCCTCGAGGCGGGAATATTTCAGAAGGCCTACCCGGAGATCAAGATCACGACCATACAAGGCATGGGCACCCAGCTCATGCAGCGCATCCTGGCCGAGCGCAGAGGCGAGAAATTTATTCCGGACATCTATATAGCCGGCATCGCCTCGATGCAGGTGCTCCACAAGGCGAAGGTTTTCGATCCGATCAAGTCCGCTCTGGCTTTGCCCGAGGTGGTCGATCCCTCCAAGTGGTGGAGAGGCGGCCAGCTCTATGCCGATACGGAGCGGAGCCATCTCTTTACGTTTGCGAAGAGCCCCGACTACGGCTCGATCGCTTACAATTCCAACCTGGTCAATGCAAAAGAGTTCCGCTCCTATTGGGATCTGCTGCAAGCCAAATGGCGCGGGAAGATCGCCGTGCAGGATCTCCGCGGCGGCGGACCGGGAAGCACCCAGGCGCGGTTCTTTTATTACAATCCGGACATGGGCGCAAAGTACCTGCGCAAGCTCTACGGCGAGATGGATGCGACGTTGTTTCGCGACAACCACCTGGCTCTGGACTGGCTCGCCAGCGGAAAACTTCCCATCGCCTTTTTCGTTCAGAGCCCCGAGGAGCTGCAAGAGAAGGGGCTGCCGGTCGAGCCCTTCAAGGCGGCGATGAAGGAGGGAGTCGGCCTCTCTTCGCGCGTCGGTTTCATCGCCCTGATGAACCGCGCGCCGCATCTCAACGCGGCCAAAGTCTTCATCAACTGGTTTCTTTCGCGCGAGGGACAGGAGTCATTCCAGAAAGTCCAGTTCCATGCGCGCAACCCCGTCGATTCTCTCAGGATCGACATCGCCAAAGATTATATCCCGATAGCGGACCGGCGCGTCGAAGGCGTGCGTTACCTCGACGTGGACGATCAGGATTTTTTGGATCCCGCTCCTGCGCTGCAAGTCATCAAAGACACTCTGGGTGAAGGCAGGAAAAATTAACGATCGTGGCCGCGGCTGCGTCGCAAAAGCTGCAATGACCGGAGGCGCCTGATGCAAGCATTGTTTTTATTGCTGGGTCTTTTCCTGGCGACGGCGGGCGTTGCGGGAGCGCAGCCCCGAAATTGGCAAGCCGAGTGGGAGAAGATCGTCAAAGGCGCCAAAGCGGAAAAGGAGGTGATGGTCGGGTGCGAGCCGGGGACTGACAACCAGGCCGCCGTGATGGAATTTTCCAAAGCGTATCCCGACATCCAGCTCAAGCTCGCGCCCATCGGCGCGCGCGATTTTGCCAACCGTGTGCTCGCCGAACGGCGGGCGGAGAAGTATTTGGCCGATGTCTTCAACGGCGGCACCACTTCGCCGTCACAGGTTTTGGTCCCGGCCAAGGCGCTCGATCCGATTCGCCCGGCGTTCATTCTTCCCGAAGTCGCGGACGAGTCGTTTTGGTTCAAGAAAAAATTCCACTTCGCCGACCGCGAGGCTCAATACGTTTTGCTTGCCGCCGGCACCGTCATCAACGACATCGCGGTTTATAACACGAAGCTCGTGAAGCCCGACGAGATGCGCTCGTTCTGGGATCTCACCAACCCCAAGTGGAAAGGCAAGATCGCCGCGTACGATCCGCGACTTCCCGGCGGCGCGAGCAACGACATGCGGTTTCTCTACTACAACCCCAAGCTCGGGCCGAAATTCATCCAAAAGCTTTTCGGGGAGATGGAGGTCGCGATCGCGGCCGACCGGCGCCAGGTCATTGACTGGCTTGCCACCGGAAAATACGCGCTCGCGCTTTTTGTCGGCCGCGAAGTGGACACGGCGAAAAAGCAGGGACTGCCGATCGACGACCTGCCCTCGCTGAGAGCCGAGGGGGCGCATCTAGCGACGGGCGCCGGCTCGATCGCGCTTATCAACCGCGCGCCGCATCCGAACGCCGCGAGAGTTTTCATCAACTGGTTTCTCTCGCGCCAGGGACAGATGGCCTGGCAGAAGCACAACGACCGCAACTCGCTCCGCACGGATATTCCCAAAGACGTCCTCACCCATTGGAAGGACCGCGTGCCGCAGGAAGACGGCGACTATATTTTCACCAACCTCGCCGATTATGACGATCTGACTCAGGGCCGGAAGATCGTCGAAGAGGCGTTGAAGAAGGCGGGGAAGTGAGAGTTAGATAAAGCTCTTCGCGTTCCATAGCGTTCGTATCATGCCGATCGTCGTTCCACCGGGAGGAAACGAATCTCGACGCGGCGGTTCAGAGCCGCCGCGATCCGGTTGAGCATTACCAAGGAATGGCCTTCATAATCCGCATTCTCGAGGCGACAGATGACCGATGCCGTGGTGCCGACCAGTTTTGCTAGCTGCCGTTGACTAAGACCGGCGTGAGTCCGTAAGGCGGCGATTTTTCGCGCTACCTGATCGTTTGCCCGCGCCGTCTCCAGACCGGCAAACCGTAACGGCTTGTCCTCATAGTAACGGCGATGGAGAATTTTTACTGCATCCGTCGTCGGTCTTCTCTTTCTTTTCCGCATATCAGCTCTCCTTGTAGGTGTGTCGTTGCGGCTCCAATTCGAACTTGCGGTTTCTCCGTATCGCTTCCTCTATATCGCGCGGCGGCACTTCGCGCTCCTTGACCAGCCCATTAGCGAGCACCGCTGCCATCCGGCCGTGAAAAAAGTATAGGATGCGATAATTCATCCCCCGGAATCCGACACGCAGCTCGTAAATGCCGTCTCGCAGGTAATCCGCTTCGGGACGACGTAATTCATGGCCGAGATCTCGCAATCGCTCGATGCGTACCCGGAGCTTATCCTGGAGTTTGGCTGGAAGACCATCAAACCAATCGAGCACCGGCACGGTGTTTTCGTCCTCCTGGTAGAAGACAACCGCGATTTTGGGCATCTCACCCTAGGATGTTCGCATTATTGCGAATATCGGTCAAGAGAGGCGGAAAAACCGCGTGCCGCAGGAAGACGGCGAGTATCTTTTCACCAACCTCGCCGAATACGATGATCTGACTCCGGGCCGGAAGATCGTCGAAGAGGCGCTGAAGAAGGCGGGGAAGTGAGTTGCTAACCGTCTTTCGAAATTTGAAAACTGCGTACCGCAGGAGGACGCGACTATTTTTTCACCAACCGCCTGAGTACGATAATCTCACTCTGGGCAGGAAGATCGTGAAAGGGCGCTGAACGGGCGGAGAGTCGTTGCAGCTTGCGAGCCATAGCACCAGCCGCCGATACCAATTCAGCCTTAAGTATTTCTCAAATTACTCCAAATCCCAGTACTTCTTGTCTACTCTGATTCGTGTAAGTCTTTGGGGCTTAATCCAGCTTAAAAACGTTGATGCTACTTTCTTCTGACCGCTCCAACGGAGTGTGTGCATAAGGTGACATTGCTTGCGGGTCCTTGTTAAGGCCACTAGAAATTTACAAATCTCCAGGTCAGTGATATCGCCCGCTTTGCGTGGCAGGTCTCCTTCGTGCAAACCAACCACGAACACATGTTGCGCTGACAATCCCTTCGAACCCTCGTAAGATGTCAGCCTTATTGAAACCCGCGGCTCATTGGCTTCTTCAGGTTCGTCAGATATTGATTCGTCGTCTGACGAAGTTTGTTCAGCTTCTGACAACATTTTTTGTCTGTAACTCTCAGGAATTAACTTGACAAGCGGATATTTTTTGTCCAAAGAGGTTTTAATGATGTCTTTAAGAAACGATGGTTGATCGGCTTCTATTACAATGTGCCAGCCTAAGTTATC
Source organism: Candidatus Binatia bacterium (assembly GCA_036504975.1). Classification (NCBI taxonomy): domain Bacteria; phylum Candidatus Binatota; class Binatia (SeqCode); species Binatia bacterium. Next base: position 4,101 of record DASXUF010000075.1, read on the forward strand.
TTTGCTGTCCCGGTGCAATATCTGTAGACCGTCTTCGCGCCGTATCTCTAGCCCATCGCTCCATCTCTTACTCCTTTCTCAGCCGATAATCGTCCGTCCACTTCTCCGGTCGTTTTGACGGATCGTAAACCGTAATCAACAGCACCTCATCGGGTTCGCTCTTCACGGCGCAGACAACATGGATAGGACGCTCCCCAGCGAACCCAAATGTCAAACAGCTCGGACCTCGCGGATCGTCAGGATAGTTTTCTATAACCTCACAGATGCAGAGAGCCTGTTCAAGTTCCGCAATAGTAATCCGATCGGCTTGGCGTTCACATTCGGCATGCTTTGAAAATTCATTCCCCAACTGCACCAGCTTCCGTATGATTTCATTATCCACGCTCGTGAGAGAACATTTTAGGGACCCCGGCTGGTCCAGTCAAGGCTAGGATTTATAGGGAAGAACCGTTACGTGTGCTCTTTCTGCAGGAACCAATCCGTCGGGATTTCCTTGCCGAGGCCCAAGCGTCGCGCGTTGGCGAGGATGCGCGAGCCGGTGGCGGCGTGCTGGACGCCGAGTCCGATGTCATTGCAGTGAAAGGTGATCTCGTTTTCGCTCTGCCGGCCTTTAATTTTTCCGGTCAGCAGCTCCCCCAACTCGCGCATCGATTGCCAATTTAATTTCTTGGATTTTTTGTTGATGTTGCTGCCCACCGTGTCCATGTGCTTGCCCATGACGTAATCGCGCACGAGGTCGCTTGCGCGCCGGCGAAGGGCCGCGCGTTGACCACGACCAGATCGCAGCGTGTAAAGCTCTGTCGGTCGGCTTCGACGATGTTGATGCTGCCGAGGTGCGTGCCTTCATTGAGCCATTTGGCTTCAAACACCGGCGTGAGTGAAGTCGTAGCGCTAACCACGATGTCGCGCAAGAGCTCTCGCGCATTCGTCTTGATCCTTTCGTCGGCGCCATATTTCAGCAGCGGAATGCCGGTCTCGGTGCGCGGCGAATTGATCGCTGCGCCTTTTCCCAACTCGGTAAAGGCTTCTTCCATGGCGTCGATATACCCCTTGGCATCCAGCGCCTGCACGACCTCTTCAGTGTTGAGGCCCAGAGTCATTCGCTGCGCTCCTTGTGAGAAAGATCCGGCTGGAAAATAGGGCAAAGCGGGAAAGAAAACAACAGACAAGCGCAAATGCGGCTCCGCTCTTGGGTTTACAAGTCGAGGGATACAAGGCATATTTGTTAATCCGATGGCACAAAGCGAAGGAAGCCCCTCCTCTTTAATCGGCAAGCTACCAAAAGGCCGCCCCACCCATTGTCAGATCGACCTCGCGGCCCTGCGCTGGAACTTCGAGCAGGTCAGAAGCGTCATCGGACCGGGAATCAAGATCCTTTCTGTGGTCAAGGCCGACGCTTACGGTCACGGCGCGCCCGAGGCAGCGGCGGCGTTGGCGGAAGCTGGCAGCGACGGCTTTGGCGTGGCCACGCTTGAAGAGGGAATCGAGCTGAGAGAAGCGGGGATTCACGCGCCGATCCTCGTACTGACCGCCATCTACCCCGAACAGCTCGAAGAATTTTTTCGCCACGATCTGACCCCGGCCGTGAGCGATCTTCCGACGCTGTTTGAGTTGGACAAGCTCACGCAAAAGAGCGGGCGCATGCTCAAGTTCCATCTCAAGGTCGATACGGGTATGGGAAGACTCGGTCTTTTGCATTCGGAGATCGATTCCTGGCTGCCCGAGATCCTCAAGTGGGAAGCGCTGCATCTCGGAGGACTCTTCTCTCAGCTCGCTCACGCGGAAGACGCCTCGGGCGATTATACGCACACGCAGATTGAGAATTTTGCGCGTGTGATCGGGCGGCTGCGTGTCGCCGGCTTCAACCCCCCTCTCATTCACCTGGCCAACAGCGCCGGAATCATCGGTGTTCCGAACGCTCACTTCACCATGGTCCGTCCCGGGCTGATGCTCTACGGTGTTCATCCCGAGCCGGCGATGGTCTGTCGCGTCGAGCTGAGACCCGCGCTCTCGTGGCGGACGCGCATCTTGCAACTGAAAGAACTGCCCGCCGATTCCAGTATAGGATACGGACGGACTTTTGTGACGAAGCGAAAAAGCGCGATCGCGATCCTTCCCGTCGGCTACGCCGACGGCTATCAGCGGCTGTTGTCGAACCGCGGCGCGGCATTGGTGCGCGGAAAGAGAGCGCCGGTCGTCGGCAGAATCAACATGGATTTGACTATGATAGATGTTACCGATATACGAGGAGTGACTCAGGGAGATGAAGTCGTTCTTCTCGGCAAACAGGGAGAGGAGACGATCTCCGCTGACGAGATGGCCGGCTGGGCGGATACCATCTCTTACGAAATTCTCACATCGATCAGCGCGCGGGTGCCGCGCATTCATTCAAATTCGAAGGAGGGTTAGCGAAGCGTGGGCAAGATCGAGAGGGCCTTGATCAGCGTGTCGGATAAAAACGGGCTCGTGCCGTTCGCCCGCGCGCTTTCGGCGCTGGGAGCTGAAATCATTTCCACCGGCGGAACGGCGGCGCTGCTCAGGAAAGAAAACGTCGCCGTGAAAGACGTCGCGGAAATAACCGGCTTCCCGGAGATGATGGACGGGCGGGTCAAAACGCTGCATCCCAAGGTCCACGGCGGGATTCTCGCTCTGCGCGAAAATGCCGAGCACGTCGCGCAGATGAAAGCCCACGGGATCGGGCGCATCGACCTGGTCGTGGTGAATCTCTATCCGTTCGAGGCCACGGTCGGGCGCGGGGCGCCGTTTCGCGAGATCGTCGAGCAGATCGACATCGGCGGCCCGTCGATGGTCCGGGCGGCGGCGAAAAATTTTGCCCACGTCGGCGTGGTCGTCGATCCGGCCGACTACGAGGCGGTGATCGCGGAGCTCAGGGAGAAAGACGAGCTTGCCGACGCGACGCGCTTCAATCTGGCGCGCAAGGCTTTTCGCCACACGGCGCGCTACGACAGCGCGATCTCCAACTATCTCGATTCTCTGGACGCCGAGAAGAAACCCGGCCGATTCGGCCAAACCTTGAGCCTTCAGTTCGCGAAGATTCAAGACCTTCGTTACGGAGAGAATCCGCACCAGAGCGCGGCTTTTTATTCCGACGGTGAGATCCGCGGCCCTTCCCTTGCCCGCGCCAGGCAGATTCAGGGAAAAGAGCTGTCGTATAATAATATCCTCGACGCCGACGCGGCGCTGCGCGTGGTGTTGGAATTTTCCGACATCGCCACGGTGGCGATCAAACACAACAATCCCTGCGGCGTCGCGGTGTCGCAAAAGTCGCCGGCCGATTCTTTTCGCAAGGCGCGGGCGTCGGACCCGGTGTCGATCTTCGGCGGCGTCGTCGCTTTCAACCGTCCCGTGGACGAAGAGACCGCCAACCAGCTGAAGGAGATTTTTCTCGAGATCGTGATCGCGCCGTCGTTCACGCCGGAGGCGAAGGCGGTCCTATCGTCGGCGAAGCGGCTGCTCAACATCCGCCTGTTGGAATTGGACATCAAGGACAAAGAGGTCGGCGGTAACGATCTACGCCGCGTGCGCGGCGGCCTCCTGGTTCAGGACTGGGATACGGGGACTATCGATGTGCGAACGTGTAAAGTCGTGACCAAACGGCAGCCGACGGCGGAGGAATTGAGCGCGATGGACTTCGGCTGGCGCGTTTGCCGCCACGTGAAATCCAATGCCATCGTCTTCACGTCGCGCGACCAGGTCCTCGGCGTCGGCGCGGGACAGATGAGCCGGGTCGATTCTGTGAAGCTCGCGGTGATGCGCGCGGGGATTCACGGCCTCGACCTCCGCGGCTCGGTGGTCGCCTCGGATGCTTTTTTTCCTTTTCCAGACGGCGTCGAAGAGGCGGCGAAAGCCGGCGCCAAGGCCGTCATCCAGCCCGGCGGCTCGATCAAAGATTCCGAGGTCATCGCGGTGGCGGATGCGAACGACATGGCAATGGTTCTTACCGGGATGCGCCACTTCCGGCATTAGCAATTCCTGTCCAAGGTCCGATTGACAATGATTTCGTAGCGAGTATTCTTTTCCCAAATGCTGCAACGAATATACAGGGTGGAATTTGAAACCGACCCGGAGACTAAGCAGGTCACCGCTAAGCTTCCAACCTTGAACCATACCGCGGACTTTGGGGGAACCGCCGAAGAAGCGCTCACGAATCTTAGAAAATTAGCAAGCGGCCTCATTGAGGTACTTTGGGACGAAGGGAAAGAAGTTCCCCCGAGCGACAAGACGGAGAAGGGCGGAGTCTTTTTGTCGATTTCTTTGGCAACAAAGGCAGGTTCAAAGGCCAAACGGGCTCGAAGATAAAATGGCTGCCCGGCTGCGGCCAACCAAAGGACGAGAGGTTCTCCGAAAGCTCAAAAAGGCCGGGTTCGAAATCATACGAATAAAAGGCAGCGCGTATTATCTCAGGCATCCGCAGACAGGCAGACTTACCTCCGTACACGTACACGGCAATAGCGACATTCCGCTCGGAACATTAAGAGCCATTGTCATCGAGCAGGCAGGATTGTCGATCGAGGAGTTCGACGAACTCTAGACTCTACCCGTTCGCGAGAGCATGAGTAGAAGCGGAGGAGAGCACTCCTGAGGCAGAAATGAAACTTCTCGTCATCGGTGGCGGCGGAAGAGAGCACGCATTGGTTTGGAAGCTGAGCCAAAGCCCGCGGGTTGAAAAAATCTTTTGCGCCCCGGGCAACGCCGGCATCGGCGAGATCGCCGAGCTGGCGCCGATCGGCGCCGATGAGATCGACCAGCTTGCCGCTTTCGTCGAGAAAGAAAAGATCGATCTCACCGTCGTCGGTCCCGAGCTGCCGCTGACGCTCGGGATCGCGGAGTTTTTCCAAAAAAAGGGACTGAGGATTTTCGCCCCCGGGCGCGAAGCGGCGCAATTGGAAGGCAGCAAGGCTTTCGCCAAGGAAATCCTGCGAGAGAACAAGATTCCTACGGCCGGCTTCGCGACTTTCTCCGACGCGGCTGCGGCGAAAAAATATCTCGGGACGCAAAAGCCGCCTTACGTGATCAAAGCCGACGGCCTCGCGGCAGGCAAGGGCGTTCTCATCTGCGCGAGCCGGCAAGAAGCGGAGACCGCCATCGACGATATCCTGACGCGCAGGCTCTTCGGCGCCGCGGGCGACAAGCTCGTGATCGAAGAGTTTCTCGAAGGCGAAGAGGCATCCTTTATAGTCCTGACCGACGGCGAGCACATCCTGCCGCTCGCCTCGTCGCAGGATCATAAGCGGGTCTTCGATCGAGATGAAGGACCGAACACCGGCGGCATGGGCGCCTACTCGCCGGCTCCAGTCGTCACCCCGGAAATTCACCGCCGCATCATGGAGGAGATTCTCGAGCCGCTGCTCCGCGGACTTAAGAAAAAAGACATCCGGTATCGCGGCGTACTTTACGTCGGATTGATGCTCACCGCCGACGGGCCGAAAGTTTTGGAGTTCAACGCGCGCTTCGGCGATCCGGAGTGCCAGCCGCTGATGCTCCGGTTTAAAAGCGATCTCGTGACGCTGATCGAAGCGACTATAGACGGCAAGCTGGACCGCGTGAAGACGGAATGGACGGACGACGCGGCCGTCTGCGTGGTGCTCTGCGCGGGCGGTTATCCCGGATCGTACGAGAAGGGAAAAGAGATCAGAGGATTGGACGCGCTGAAGGATTGGCGCAAGGGCGCCGTTTTTCACGCCGGAACGATCAAGAAAGACGGAAGGTGGCTGACCTCCGGCGGCCGCGTTCTGGGCGTGACAGCGGTGGGAAAAGATATCGGCGCTGCGGTCGCGGAGGTTTACCAAGCCGTCGAGCAAATTAAATGGGAAGGGATGCACTACCGCAAAGATATCGCGCAAAGAGCCCTCACCCCTTCCCTCTCCCATAGGGAGAGGGCGAGGGAGAGGGGAGCTGATGAGGGATGGGATGAAAGGGGAAAGAAATCAATGCCGGCAGCTAAAGTTGGTATCTTGATGGGCAGCGATTCAGACTTGGAGGTCATGAGCGAAGCGGAAAAGCGGCTCGATTATTTCGGCATCGCTTACGAGACGCGCGTTCTCTCCGCGCATCGGACGCCGCACGAAACCCGAAAGTACGCCGAGTCGGCCGCCGAGAGAGGCCTCGAGGCGATCATCGTCGGTGCCGGCGCCGCCGCACATCTGGCGGGCGTTATCGCCGCACACACGACCTTGCCGGTCATCGGCGTGCCGATCGATTCTTCCAGCTTGAAAGGGCTCGACGCGCTGCTGGCGACCGTGCAGATGCCCGCCGGCATCCCGGTCGCGACGATGGCGATCGGCAAGGCGGGCGCGGCCAACGCGGGAATCTTTGTCGCGGAGATCATGGGCCGCAAAGATCCAAAGATCGCGGCCAAGCTCTCTCAATTCAAACAGGAGATGATCGCCGGGGTCTTGGAGAAGGACAAGAAACTCCAGAGTGAAAGACAAAAGCGCTGAGAATTTCTCCGCCGCACTTGAGGCTTGCAGGCGCGGCGAAGTCATCGTTTTTCCTACCGAGACTTTCTACGGCCTGGGCGCGGACGCCCTCAACGAGAATGCCGTAGCGCGCATCGTGTCTCTAAAAGGCCGAAATCCCGATAGCCCCATCGCCGTGATCGTTGCCGATCGGGAAATGCTTTCTCAAATCGTCAGCGAAGTTCCGCCGGCGGCGCAGAAGCTCATCGACCGTTTCTGGCCCGGCCCTCTGACTTTGGTTCTACCGGCAAAGGAAGGGTTGGCCGCGCTGCTGCTCAACCGCGAGGGAAAAATCGGCGTGCGGGTGTCGAGCCATCCGGTCGCCGCGCGCCTGTCGCGCGAGCTGGGCCACCCGCTCACGGCCACGAGCGCCAATCCGTCAGGGAAAGAGCCGGCGCGAACGATTCAACAGGCACGAACTTACTTCGCCGAGCATATCGAGGTTTTTCTCGACGGCGGAACGCTCACCGGAGGAACCGGCTCGACGGTGGCGGAGGTGATTAAGGGTAAGCTCCGGATCATCCGCGCGGGAGAGATCAGCTCGCAAGAATTGGAAAAAGCGATCCGTTCTTCGAGACCTGCCTAGCGGATGCTCAAAAATTGTCCGTTCACCCTTCGACGAGCTCAGGGCGAACGGCAGAGTTACTGATATCGCAAGGAAATCCGTTCGTGCTGAGCCAGTCGAAGCACGAAACCGGTCTTTGGAGCAACCTGCATGGCCTACTTCGTTGATTTTTTAACCCGCTCGATATCGCCACCGTTTTCTCCGTCGTAGTATGGGAGATTCGAGTCTTTGCGGTAAAAAGCGCGAAATCCTGACTCCAGCGGATTACACGTCACCGCGCCGACCTTCTTCGAGTCCGGATATTCGGTGATGTCCGGATATTCCATCGTGCTGACGCACAGATATTTGAGATCGCCGTCGGATGTGTTGATCAGCTGGTGCGGATGATCCGCTCCGGGCGCGAAGGCGATGAACGTTCCCGCCGAAACCCTCGATTCCTCTTTTCCGAGTCTCAGCGTTCCTTCGCCTTCCAGGACGTAGATCATCTCTTCGTTGGCATGATGCAGGTGGAAAGGGAAAGCGGTTTTTCCCGGAGGGACGGTAAAGAAGCTATAGCCCAGCTTCTTCGCCCCGATGGCCGTGCCGACTCTTTGGCGTTGGGCCGCGAACGACGAACCACCGGGAGTTTTCATCTGCTCGATGGGGATTTTGGACAGGTGAGCGATGTTTTTGTGATTTCCCATGGCCGCCTCCGTTGATATAGTCCACAGAGCCTACCATCTTTTTGCCTCGATGTGTTACGACCGGTGAAATGCTCGTGCTGTCGAACCGCCTCTTCCGCTGCTTTCACCGGCTCGATGATTTTTTCATCCTTCATCCCTCATCCTTCATCCTTTCAGAGTTGCGCCGAAGGGCAAAGGTCGTTCACGATGCAGGCTTTGCAGTCGGGTTTTCGCGCGTGGCAAATCCTGCGGCCGTGAAGAATCAGGCGGTGGGAAAATCCCGTCCACTCCGCCGGCGGCAGCAGCTTCATCAAATCCTGCTCGATTTTATTGGGGTCCTCCTGCTTCGTAAGACCGAGGCGGCGTGACACTCGCTTGCAGTGGGTATCGACGATGATGCCGGGAATGCCGAACGCGTGGCCCAGAATGACGTTGGCCGTCTTGCGTCCGACGCCGGCAAGCCGCGTCAGCTCCTCCATCGTCGCCGGCACTTCACCGGCATGGCTCTCGACCAACTGCTTGCTGCACTTTTTTAGCGACAGCGCTTTGGCATGGAACAGACCCACGCGATGAATAAATTTTTCGATCCGATCGAGCGGCGCGCGCGCCATCGCCTCCGGGGTCGGATAGCGGCGAAAAAGCTCGGGCGTGACTCGATTAACCATCTCGTCCGTGCACTGGGCGGAGAGAATGACGGCGACGAGCAGCTCGAAGTTGTTGCGATGACTGAGCGGGACGCGAAGCTCCGGATAGGCTTGGGCGAGACGCGCCGCGATGGCGTGCGCTCTCTGCTTTTTTTCCTCGGCGGTTTTCTTTTTCACTTCAGATCGTTTTAAAAGCTTTCCTCCCGGCATACACGGCCTTTTTCCCCAGCTCTTCTTCAATCCGCAGAAGCTGGTTGTACTTGGCCGTTCTCTCGCCGCGGCACGGCGCGCCGGTCTTGATCTGGCCGGCGTTGGTGGCCACGGCCAGATCGGCGATGGTGGTATCCTCGGTCTCGCCGGAGCGGTGCGACATGACGGTCGTGTAGCCGGCTTTCTTTGCCAGGCGCATCGTTTCGAGCGTCTCGGTGAGGGTGCCGATCTGGTTGACTTTGATCAGTATTGAATTGGCGACGCCGGATTCGATGCCGCGAGCGAATCTTTTTTTGTTCGTCACAAAGATATCGTCGCCGACGAGCTGGACTTTTTTAGCCAGCGCATCGGTCACCGTCTTCCATCCCTGCCAATCGTCTTCGGCGAACGGATCTTCGATCGAGACGATAGGATACTGCCGCACCCAATCTTCGTACAGCCGGACCATCGCGTCGGCGCCGCGCGTCGCGCCGTCGGATTTTTTAAACACGTAGGCGCCGTTTTCATACAGCTCGCTCGAAGCCACGTCGAGCGCCAGAGCGACGTCGTCCATCGGGCGATAGCTCGCCTGCGTGATCGCCTCCAGCAAAAGCTGCACCGCTTCCTCGTTGGTCTTGAGACGCGGCGCGAATCCGCCTTCGTCGCCGACGGCGGTCGAGTAACCGCGCTTGGCGAGCACTTTCTTCAACGTTTGAAAAACTTCCGCGGCTGCCCTGAGCGCCTCGGAGTACGTTTTCAATCCCAGTGGGACGATCATGAACTCCTGAAAGTCCACGTTGTTGTCGGCGTGCGCACCGCCGTTCAGGACGTTGAGCATCGGCACGGGCAGAGTTCTTCCCCGTGGCCCGCCCAAATATTTATAGAGCGGCAATCTCTCGGCCGCGGCCTGGGCCTTGGCCGCCGCCAGGGAGACGCCGAGAATCGCGTTTGCGCCGAGACGGCTTTTGTCCGGGGTACCGTCGAGCGCGATCATCAGGCGGTCGATTTCCTGCTGGCGCTTCGCGTCCTTGCCGCGCAGTCGCGGCGCGATGACGCGATCGACGTTCAACACCGCCTGCTTCACGCCTTTGCCGAGAAAGCGGCCGTCGCCGTCCCTAAGCTCGACCGCCTCGTGTTCTCCCGTCGAAGCGCCCGACGGAACCGTGGCGCGCCCGCGGACGCCGTTTTTCAGCATGACATCGACTTCCACCGTCGGCTGGCCGCGAGAATCCAAAACCTCTCGCGCATGGACTTCCCGAATCTTCATCTTCACCTCCGCATGGCGACTTCGCTAATGCCTTCGTGCCGGTTGGTTTCCTCATGCATGAGCAAGGCGCAAAAAAGTATGCTACACTACGGATCACTTTGGCCATACTTCCATCCCGATCGACTCAGCGCCGCGCCGTTTATATCTTTTCCAGCCTGCTCGTCGCCCTGGTTCTCTTCACCGCGTTCGGAGAAAGGGGAGTATTCCACCTCTGGCGTCTATGGGGCGAAAAAAAACATCTGGAGGAAAAAAATTTTCTTCTCCAGAAAGAGAACGACGCGCTGCGCGAGCGCGTGTCCCGCATTCGCCACGACGATCTTTATCTCGAAAAGATCGCGCGCGAAGAGCTGGGCCTGGTCCGGCCGGGCGAAATGGTCTACCGCTTCGCCGCGCCCGACCCGAAGAGAAACAAGAACAGCGCCGTCAGCGACCCTCCTTCCGTACTTCCCCGGTCATCGGGACAAAAACCACCTCGGTGATCCGCTCGATGCGCTGTTGCCCCGCGATCTTTTTCACCCGCACCAACTTTTGAGTCTGTCGCTCTTTTCCCATCGGCATCACCAGGCGCCCTTCTTCGCGGAGCTGGCGCCACAGCGGTTCGGGAGTTCTTTCCGCCGCAGCCGTCAGCAGGATGGCATCGAACGGCCCCTTTTCCTCCCAGCCGTAAAATCCATCTCCCGTCTTGACCTGGACATTGTTATAGCCGAGACGCGCCAGAGTTTCCTTGGCCCGCTCGGCGAGCGACGGAATGATCTCGATCGTGTACACCTCTTTCGCCAGACGGCTTAAGACCGCCGCCTGATAGCCGGAGCCGGTGCCGATCTCAAGCAGCTTTTCGCTTTCTTTAAGTTCGAGCAGCTCGCTCATCAGCGCGACGACATAAGGCTGGGAGATCGTCTGGCCTTCGCCGATGGGAAGCGGCCGGTCTTCGTACGCGGCCCCCAAGTCCGTCGCCGCGACGAAGAGATGGCGCGGCACGAGTCCCATGGCGTCAAGCACCTTGCGATCCTTGATGCCCCGGGCGCCGAGATCCCGCTCCACCATCATACGCCGGGCGCGGGTGAACCTGTCCTCTGAGGTGGGCGCCTGCGCCGGAAGCCGAGCGGGAGCGACGGCCCAGAGCCAGAGCAGAAGAAGACAGGTCGAGCCGGCGCGAAAAAATCTATCAGGAGGTTGGCTTGAAAACAAAGTGGTAGTATTCGTCCATATCCATCAGGGACCGGACTTCGGAAAAATCCTTCAGCTTGACCTCGATCAGCCACCCTTCGTTGTACGGATCTTCGTTGATGATCGACGGATGCGATTCCAATTCAGGGTTGACCGCGATGACCGTTCCCGAAACCGGCGCGATCAGCTCCGCCACCGTGTTGTTGGATTCCACCTCCGCGAAAGCTTCGCCTTTTTCCACCTTGTCTCCCAGTTCGGGAAGATCGACCGAGATGACGCGGCCGAGCTCGCTCTGGCCGTAGTTGGTGACGCCGAAAAATACCTGCTGGTCCTCGATGCCGATCCAAACGTGCTGCTCGCTGACTTTTAAAGTCCGCTCCATACCGGCAACTTCACCACTATAGGGATTGCTTTTCTTCTGTCAAGGCTCAAACGAGGCCCGGAAGAAACGGCGCATTCCTCCCTTTCTCTTGAATAATCGGCGCGCTTTTAGTATCCGGGTTGAGTCGATGACGTTCGTCGAGCGGTCCGAATGCCCGTCTGGAAAATGATCGGCGAATAGAATGAATGCCTTAGAAGCCACCGAGAATTTCATCGGCGCGTTGAAGCGCGCGCGCGTAGATTTCGTCGCCACACTTCCGGACTTGAAGATCGTCGAGCTGGTCAAGGCGATCGACAAAGATCCGGAGCTGAAGCACGTGCCGCTTTGCCGCGAGGAAGAGGGCGTCGGCATCTGCGCCGGCGCCTATCTCGCCGGGAAAAAGCCGGCGCTTTTGATGCAGAACGCCGGCCTTCTCAATAGCTGCAACGCCCTCACCACGACCTGCCTGCAATTCCAAATTCCGCTGCTCCTGCTGATTTACTATGCCGGCGATCTCGGCGACCGCGGCTTTGCGACCGTCGGCTCGGTGACGGAGCCGGTGCTCGAAGCGCTCGGCATTCGCACCTACGTGCTGAGAAAACCGGACGAGGTCGCGGAAACGTTGAGAGGCGCGCAGATCCTCGCCGAGGATTCGCGGAAACCGACGGCCGTGCTGCTCACGAGAACGGTCCTGGGAGCGGAGTGATGCAGCGCTACGATTATTTGAAGACGATCGCGGGCGACGCTGGCGACGCGCTGGCGGTGGCGGCGGGATGGGCGGCACGCGAATGGCAGGCGCTAAGGCCGGGCGACGGGAATTTTCGGCCGCGCACGCTGGGGCTCGCTTCGTCGATCGCTCTCGGCATCGCGCTCGTCCTGCCCCATCGCAAAGTCATCGCCATCGACGGCGACGGCGCGTTTCTGATGAACCTCTGCGGCCTGCCGACGATCGCATGGCAGAATCCGCCGAATTTGATCCATTTTCTCTTCGACAATCAGTGCTACGAGGCTTCGGGCGCGACCGAGACCGCGACCGTATCGGGAACGGACGCGGTCGCGCTCGCCAAAGGCGCCGGCTACAAGCACGCCTGCTGGGTGAAAAGCCCTGAAAAATTCCGGCAGGAATTTCTCCAGGCCTGGAAACGGAACGAGCTCAGCTTCATCGCCGCCAAAGTCGAGCAGGGACAGCCGAAGCTTCCGCCGATCCGCGTCGACGAAGTCGAGAACAAATACCGCTTCATCCGCCACATCGAAGAGACCGAGAAAAAATCGATTCTCGGTCCTTCGGATCACCGAAAAACTTAGAAGGAGTCTTCATGCTGCTTTTGAAAGACGAGGACGTGCAGAAAATTTTGACCATGCCGATGACGCTCGCGGCGCTCGACGAGACGCAAAAGGAGATCGTCAAGGGCGACGCGGCGACCATGGGCCGGATCGACGTCTATCTGCCGTGCGAGCGGCCGGAGAGCTACTACCGCTGGGCGTTGATGACCGGCGGCGCGCGGAGGGACGGCTTCGTCGTCGCGCGCATGCTCTCGGACATCGTGAGCTGGCCGGGCAAAGAAGGCGATCAGAGGGAGAACAAGCACTGCATTCAACCCGGCACGTACTGCGGGCTTCTTTTCATGTTCAGCGCCCGGGACGGCATGCCGGCGGCTCTCATCAACGACGGTTTCCTCCAGCACATGCGCGTGGCCGCCGGCGCGGGACTGGGCGTGAAATATCTGGCCAGGCAAGACAGCTACACAGTCGGCATGATCGGCTCGGGCGGAATGGCGCGGAGCTATCTGGAAGCGTTCTCGTGCGTGCGCAAAATCACCAAGGTCAAGGTCTACAGTCCGAACCAGGAGAACGCCCGGCAATACGCCAAAGAGATGAGCGAGAAGTTTCGCATCGAAGTCACGCCGGTCGCGTCCGCGCGCGAAGCGGTCAAAGGCGTCGATATCGTCTCCTGCACCACGTCTTCGATCGATCCGGTGTTCAAAACCGAGTGGCTCGAGCCGGGCATGCACGTGACCGACGTCACCTGGGACGAGACCGAACCGGACTTCGCTAAGGCTGTGGACGTCGCCGTCAAGATGGGCGAGAGCACGCCGCATCTGGAAAATCCTCCGCCGGGAGCGTTCTACGCGGCGCACGGATTTTTGGGCTACGTCGCCGGCCAGCCGGAGGAGAAGGCGATCATTCCGCGCCGCCCGCCGCGCGAGGAAATTCTCAAGATGCCGCCGCTGGCCGACGTTATTTCCGGAAAGGTGAAAGGCCGAACGAGCGACAAGCAGACAAGTTGGTTTTTGAATCTCGGCGTCATGGGCGTGCAGTTCGCCGCAGTCTGCACGGCGGCGTACAACGAGGCGAAGAAGAAGGGGATAGGACGCGATATTCCCACGGAGTGGTTCACCCAGAACATCAGAGATTAAGACCGGCCATAAAGGTCCACCTGCTATCAGCCGGGCCGGGAGTCTCTCTCCGGTCCGATGCGATACGACAGTGTTACGCGGCACGAGAATTCTAAGAGAACATCTGAAGTACGCTTGATGCTTCCGCGTCCCACGCATCGGACCTCCGAGAAACTCCCGGCCCGGCGCTCGCGATTGAGTTTCTTGCCGGGAAAAGATACAGAGGACCAGGGAGGAACGTTTATGGCCACGCAAGTCGTCGACACGGACGGTCATATTTTCGAGAAAGACCAGGACATCGCCGAGTATATGGAGGCGCCGTACCGGGGCAGGAAAGAGTTGCTCTCGCTGCCTTTCTTTCCGACACTCGACGGCTTTCAGCGCATGGCGCGCCGCGTCGGAGATGGACGGCCTTACGTGATCGGTCCCGACGATCCGAAGAGCTGGTTCGAAGTTCTGGACAGGGAAGGCCTGGACCGCGCGGTGATCTTTCCCACGGCCGGTCTCGCGGAAGGTTTTATTCAGGACCCGGATTGGGCTGTGGTTGTTTGTCGCGCGTACAACAATATGATGGGCGAGCGCTACATCAAATATAACCGTAGACTCCATGCTGTGGCGCTGCTGCCGATCCAAGATATTCAAGAAGCGGCGAAAGAGTTGCGGCGCGGTGTGAAGGAGTTGCACATGGTGGGCGGTGTGATCGCGCCCGTCGGTTTTCACACGCCGCTCGGCGACCCTTACTTCGATCCGCTCTACGCCGAGGCGGAAAAGCTCGGCGCGCCTCTGGCCATCCATGGCGCGCCGTCGCGCGGGCTCGGATTCGATTTCTTCCGCTCGTTGATCGAGGCGCGGGCTCTTTCTCATCCCTTCGCTCAAATGATTCAAATTACGAGTGTTATCCTTGAAGGCGTGTTGGAGCGATTTCCCAAGCTCAAGATCGCCTCGTTGGAGGCGGGTTGCGCCTGGCTGCCGTTCCTCATGGACCGGCTCGACATGGAATACAAGAACCGGCCGCACCAGGCGCCGCTGCTCAAGAAAAAACCCAGCGATTATATGAAGAGCGGGCAGGTCTTTTACCACACGGAACTTTGGGAAGAAATGCTTCCCACGGCGATCGAAAGATTAGGCGAGGATTTATTTCTCTACGCCTCCGACTATCCGCATGAGCCCGATCTGGCGGACGCAATTCGAGAGTTTGAGGCGCGAAAAGATTTGAAAGACTCGGCGAAGAGGAAGATTCTTTCCGACAACGGCAAGCGCTTCTACAATATGGAAAATTAACGGCGCAGGCTGAAGACGCAAAAAAGGGAGCGATCCGACCTCTCGCTCCCTTTTTAATTTTTTGCTTAGAGAAAAGATTACCAGCGGTTGCGTCCGCCGCCGCCGCCCCCGCCGCCGCCTCTGCGGTTGCCCCCGCCGCCGCCCCCGCCGCCACCGCCGCCCGGACGTCTTTCCTGAGGCCGCGCCTCATTAACGACCAGCGTGCGCCCGTCCAACTGCGTTCCGTTCAGCGCCTCGATCGCTTTTTGCGCTTCTTCCGAAGAGTTCATCTCCACGAAGCCGAAACCGCGTGACTGCCCGGTAAACTTGTCGGAGATGACTCTCGCCGAGGTTACGGAGCCGTACTCGGCGAAGATTTCCTCGAGCCTCCCTTCCGTCACGGAATAGGGCAGGCCGCCCACGTATAACTTATTGCTCATATTCTCCTCCAACTGAGAACGTCATTTAAGGTCTTTGCCTTGAGACACGGATTATTGATGGGAGAAGAACATGAGAGCTTGCACGGAAGGAACTCGGCTCCGGTCGGATGCTGCTCTAACCACTAATCGCGTTCTCCAAGGTGAGACTCACAGAGGCCTTTCGCCCTTTTTTAAGTTGCTCTCATCAGAAGGCCTAATACCAATGAGACTGATTCAACCGTACTTTTCGTCCGGGGGTTTGTCAATAGGGTGTCTTTCGGGGGAATGGAGTATGGGAGTAGTGGAGTCCTGGAGTGTTGGGCAAGGCCTCCAAATCCATTGCTCCATTACTCCAGCACTCCATTTATACTCCAGATATTGGAATATTGGATTGACAAGGTGGGGGCAATCCCCTATAAAAAATCTGCTGCCGCGCTCCTTGAGCGGGCGTAATTCAGCGGTAGAATGCCAGCTTCCCAAGCTGGACGTCACGGGTTCGATCCCCGTCGCCCGCTCCAATTTCCTTCTGAAAAATCAATTACTTCCAAACCGTAGCGCTAATACGGACGTCTCAAATAAATTGACAGTCGAGGGGAACAAGCCGTTCGGCCAGGTCCTCGCTGTGCTCGGAATTTCTCCGCCAAAGTTTCGTGGCGGACAGATCTCAGATTTGCGATTTGCCATTTGAGATCCCGAACGGCTCGTCTGCGCCCTTCAGGCTCGTCCCCCTCTCAAGGCGGCCTTATGTAACATTTGTAAATCGTTTGTACACGTCAAGATCCGAAACAAAAAAGGCGTTGACGACTTTTCAGTATAAACCGCCCGTGTTATAGAGAAGTCCGAAGCCGTTTGGTCGGCGAAAGGAGCAGCGATGGCAAGCGTCACGATCACCGATGTTCAAAGGATGAAGCTGGAAAAGAAAAAGATCGTCGTCATGACCGCTTACGATTACTCCATGGCGGCCATTATCGACCGCGCCAACGTCGATATGCTTCTCGTCGGCGACAGCGGCGGCCGCAATCTCTTAGGGCATGAGGACAATAACTCCGTCACGATGGATGAAATGGTTTTGATGACCCGCTCCGTGAGCCGCGCGGCCAGGCGAGCTATGGTCATAGGCGACATGCCGTTCATGTCTTATCAAGTCAGCGTCGAAGACGCGCTGCGCAACGCCGGACGCCTGATCCAGGAAGGCGGCGCCCAAGCGGTCAAGCTTGAAGTGGGCGCCGATTATGCGCCAACCGTGGAGGCGATCGTCAAGGCGGGCATTCCGGTCATGGGACACATGGGCCTCACCCCGATGGCGACCATCGGCGCGGGAGGTTTTCGCTCCGAGGGACTGCAGATCGACGAAGAGCAGGTGTGGCGCGACGCGCGCGCGCTTGAGACCGCCGGAGCTTTTACCCTGCTCCTTACCGGAATATCGGCGGATCTCGCCAAGCGCATCACGCAAGAAACCAAGGTCCCGACCATCGCCGGCTTCGGCGCGGGCGACGACTGCGACGGCCAGATCGGGGTGACGCACGGAGTCGTCGGCTTCAACGTGGGAGAATTGGACAAACCCAAGGCGTCTTACGGGCCTGTTGGAGTCGCGCTCTTCGAGGCGGCGCGCAAGTTCACCGAGGATGTCCGCGCCGGCAGACCGGTCCGCTCCCGGCAAGACCGCTCGGGGTGAGATCCGTCTATGGCTCGAATCGTAGCGGGCTTTGCTTCCTCCCACGCTTTTGCGTTGGTTGAACCGCGCGGCTGGGACAAAATGCGGGAACGGACCTGGGCCAGGTATCGAAGCCGTTATGGAAAAAATGCTCCCGTCGATCCCAAGATTGCGGCGGAGAGCCCGGAGGAGCGGGAGAGACGATACGCCCGGGTGAGAGAAGGCTTGGTCTTTCTGGGCGAGCGAATCCGAGAGAAAAGACCCGACGCGCTCGTTCTAATCGGCGACGACCAGGAGGAGAACTTTAAAGAAGAGAACCTGCCTCAGATATCGCTCTACCTCGGGGAAAAAGTATTTTCCACTGAGCCGGCGGAAAACGGAAGGAAGCGCGGAGCCCTTTACCCATGTCACACCGAGCTTGCGCAGAAACTGGCGGATGGGCTCTTAGAGCGCGAGTTCGACCTCTCGTTTTCACGGTCGTTCCCCAATGACGAGCTGCTCTCTCATGCCCACTGCCAGATCCTGCGGACTATGACGCCTGGAGCCGACATCCCTGTCGTGCTCGTCTTTGTCAACGCGATTAATTTGCCGGCCATCACTCCTCGGAGATGCTACCGCCTGGGCCAGGCGATCAAGGAGATCATCGATGGCCTCCTCTCCGGCGAGCGCATCGCGCTGTACGCTTCCGGCGGTCTCTCGCACTTTCCCTCCAGTTATCCCTTCCGCCACTATCAAGGCCCGCGTACTTTGGGCTCGATCAGCGTCGACTTCGATCAAAGAGCGGTGGAGCTTATCGCGCGCGGAGAAGGAGACAAGCTGGGTCAGCTGAGCGCGCAGGACCTGCTCGATAACGGCGGTCTGGAAATGAAAAATTGGCTCGTTCTGCTGGGCGCGGTCGGAAAGGCCGTTCCCCAACTCCTCGTCTACGAGGCGTTTTACAGCGCGATAATGGGTATGGGCGTCGGTTACTGGGATCTGGAATGAATCTCGCTACAATTCTCAGGCGCGTTTTCCCATTCTGCCTGATCGTGGCGCTGCTCTTACCCTGCAACGCGCGTCTCTTTGCGGCCGCCGCGCCGAACCGGCTCAAAATCGGTTACGCGTCGGTCACCGGCAATCGGATTTCGCTGTGGACGGCTCAGGAAAAGGGATTTTTCAGCCGCAGCGGCCTCCAACCGGAACTCATTTTCATCGCCAGCTCCGCCGCCGGGATGCCGGCGTTGATCGCGGGAGAAATCGCCATTTTTTCCGGCAGTCCCGAGACCGGGGCTCAGGCCGCCGCGGGCGGGGCCGACCTGGTCATCATCGCCAGCAATGAACCCACCCAATACAAGCTCATCGTCCAGCCCAGCATTAAACGCGCGGAGGAGCTCAAAGGGAAAAAAGTGGGCATCGATCGCCTCGGAGGATCGAGCCACTATGCGACTCGACGGATGCTGGAGAAGCTGGGTCTTAAGTCTTCCGACGTCGAGTTTTTGTCGATTACCGGCGGGGGCTCCGAAAGAGTCGTCGCTTTCCGCTCCGGTATAGTCAGCGCCGTCGCTTCGACGATAGAGCGCTTCGAGCGCGCGAAAATCCCCTACCATTATTTGATCGACGCCATCGATACGGGAATCCGGATCATCGGCAGCTCTTACATGACCACGCGTCGTTTCCGGGATCAGAACCGGGAAGTCCTGCAGAAATTCGTCAGAGCTGTCATCGAGGCAACCCATTGGATAAAAGATCCAAAGAACCGCGCGGAGGCCATCCGCATTTACAGCCGTTATCTGCGCACTGACGATGCTACCGTGCTGGAGCTCAACTACAAGCTCTACGTCGAGCCCATGGCGCTTTTCCCTCACACCAACGTGGATGACCTGCAGTCAAACCTCGCGGCTCTGGCTGAAAGCAATCCCAAGCTGCGTGATTTAAAGGTTTCGGAGCTTGTCGACAACAGTTTCGTGCGCCGGGTCCAACAAGAAGGCGTGGGGCAAGCGCGCTGAGCGGATATTATTGGAAGTTAGGTGTTTTTCGATGAGAGACTCTGGCTATACAGCGGCGCGTGACAAACAAATCTCCCCTGGCCCCTCTTTTTCAAAGAGGGGAAATGTTTCAGGAAAGTTCAGTGAATGGCCGCACGCTCAAGCAAGGCTTTCCCCCTTTGAAAAAGGGGGATGAAAGGGGATTTTACAAATATCACGTACAAATCATTTCTTGACGCGCAGACCTAAAAGGCAGAAACGCAATGAACCAAGACGAAAACGATCTGCTTACTCAGACCGGTCCCGGAACCCCTTGCGGCGAGATGCTGCGGCGCTACTGGCAGCCAGCGGCGCTGGCCGAGGAGCTCCCGTCCGGGGGCGCGCCTTTGCCCGTTAAGTTGCTCGGCGAGGAATTGGTGTTGTTTCGCGATGATCAGGGTCGTCCTGGCTTATTGGAGCTGCACTGTTCGCATCGCGGCGCGAATTTAAGCTACGGCAGATTAGAGGACGGCGGGCTGAGGTGCATTTATCACGGCTGGCTTTATGACATACACGGCAATATCATGGACATGCCCGGCGAAGTCGATGGAGGGGCGAGTTTTAGGGATTCGATCTGTCACAAGGCGTATCCCTGTCTTGAGCGCGGAGGGGCGATCTTCGCCTACATGGGACCGGGCGAGCCGCCGCTATTCCCGAACTACGAGTTTCTCACGGTACCGGAAAAGCAGCGCTTTGTCACCAAGTATTTCCAATCCTGCAATTACCTGCAGGCGAACGAGGGGAATATCGATCCGATTCACGCTTCTTTTCTGCACCACCCCAACTATAATCTAAGGCACACCGGAATTCCTGAATACCAGGGCTTTCGCGGCGGCAGAGGCGTCGCGCCGGGCATCGAATCGATCGACGCCGAAGTGACCGACTTCGGCGTGAGGCTGTGCCGCGCCTGCCCCGTCGGCAGCGACAAGAAGGATCTTCGGATCTGGAACTTCGTCCTGCCCAACCTGACGACTTTTCCCGGCGGTCTCCAGAGCAGAGCCGGATACTCGGTGAACTGGCACGTGCCTATCGACGACACGCAGCATTGGAAGTACAGCTTCATCTTCAACCGCGAAGCGCCGCTGGACAGCGACGTCATCAAGCGGGTCGTTCCCGAGATGACGCCGGATTACAGATTGACGAGGAGTAGAGAGAACCGATACATGCAGGAGCGGCGGCTGATGGCAACGGAGAGCTATACCGGCATCGGCAGCTTTGCGGCTCAGGACACTTGCGTTGTCGAGGGTGAGGGGCCGATTCAGGACAGAACCCAGGAGCACCTCGCATCGTCGGATAGAGTGATCGTGGCGGAACGCAAGCTCTTGTTGAAGGCGATCCGGGACGTCCAGGAAGGGCGCGATCCCCAGCACGTTACTAGAGACGCCAAACTAAACCGTTTCCCGCACATGATCGTCTGGTATGGAGTCGTGCCGAGCGCGACGGAGTGGCGCGAGCACTGCAAGCGCCTGGAAGCCGAAGCGGTGCGGTAATTCAGAGCCTGCTCTCACGCGACGAGAAACTGTATTGTTACCAAGGATGTAGATCGCGAGCGAGTTCCCCCTTTTGCAAAGGGGGATTAAGGGGGATTTGTGCTTCGTTACAACAACTATCTAAAACCGAACTCACGTAAGCTGAGAAAGAACATGACGGACGTTGAAAAATTGCTTTGGTCGAGGATAAGAGGAAGACAACTCAAGGGCTTTCAGGTTTATCGACAGAAGCCGGTAGGTAGTTTCATCGTTGATTTTTACTGTCCTAAGGCAAATCTGGTCATCGAGCTGGATGGAGGGCAGCACTATTCTGAGGCAATCAGAGGAGAAGATCATTGACAAGTACATGGAGAGCGTAGGATTAAGAGTCTTGCGATTTTCGGATAGAGAAGTTTTTGAGAATTTGGATGGAGTACTTGAAAAGATATGGAGCGATGCGTGAGGGCAAAATTCTCCCCTGGCCCCTCTTTTCCAAAGAGGGGAATAAAACCTGCGCCTCGAGAGAACGAAAGTCCTGCGCGCACTGAAATAAATTTTACCGATTAGGATTGCTCACCGCATGCTTTGGCAAGATCTGCGCGAGTATCTGACCCGGCTCGAACAACTGGGTGAGCTGAAAAGAGTCAACGGCGCCGACTGGGAGGAGGACATCGGCGGCATCACGGAGCTGATGGTCGAGCGGCGCGGGCCCGCGCTGCTTTTCGATGAAATCAAAGATTATCCCAAGGGCTACCGCGTCGCGGCGAATTTATTCAACACGATCAGCCGCACCGCCGTCGCATTCGGCCTGGACCCCGATCCTTCATTGGGGAGTGTAGCGCAACGGAGCGCCAAGCTGATGGCCGAGCTGCGCCCGATCGCGCCCGAGGTCATACGTTCCGGTCCGATCCAGAAAAACGTTTTGACCGGCGCCGAGATCGATCTCTACAAATTCCCAACTCCTAAGTGGCATGAAAACGACGGCGGGCGTTACATCGGCACCGGATGCTGCGTCATTCAGCAGGACCCGGAGAGCGGCTTTACCAATGTCGGCGCCTATCGCGTCGCCATTCATGACAAAAAAACCTGCGCGATTTTTATCGAGCACGGCAAGCACGGGGACGTAATCCGGCGCAAGTATTGGTCCGCCGCGAAGAAATGTCCGGTGGTCGTGTCGGTCGGCCAAGAGCCGATTTTGCCGGCGCTGGCCGGCTCGAGATTTTACTACTCGCCGGAGGGCGTCTCGGAGCTCGAGGTCGCCGGCTATCTCCACAAAAGCCCCTATCCGGTTTTCAAAGGAGAGTTCACCGGTCTGCCCATCCCTGCGTTCGGCGAGATCGCCATCGAAGGTTTCATTCCATCTGCCGAGGAAGTGATGGTGCCCGAGGGACCTTTCGGTGAGTGGACCGGTTACTACGCCCATGGACGCCGGCCGGAGACGATCATCGAGGTCAAGGCGATCTATCATCGAAACGATCCGATCATTTTTGGCGCGCCGCCGTCCCGGCCGATCGGCGGCGACTATTTCGCCAACTTGGGAAACGAAGATCTCGAATCGATGGGCCGGCTGGAAAAAGCGGGCATCCCGGGCGTCAAGGGGATTTTTACTCTGGCCAAGCCGAGACTCCGCGCCTTGGGCTTGAAGCAGATGTACGCCGGTCACGTGGACGATGTCATTCGCGTGCTGGTTCCGGGCGGCGAGCAGTACGCCGGCAATGCTATCTGGATCCTGGTTGACGACGATATCGACATCACGAATACGGAAGAAGTTCTCTGGGCCGTCGCCACGCGCTGCGCTCCCGAACACGCCGTCAAGGTCATCGCCGGGACTGCGGTCTGGCAGCTCGATCCCAGGATTCCGCCGGCAGACCGTTCCGGCCCCGATAAAGGCGGAAGAAAGCGCTATAGCGCGCACAACCTCGTGATCAATGCCTGTCGGCCTTACGAGTGGATCGGTGATTTCCCGCCGGTGGCGGTCAACAGCCCAGAGCTGCGGCAGCGAATTTTCACAAAATGGAAGAACCTGTTCGAAGAAACGTGAACTTGATCCGATATAATCTTTTTCCGGAGCGAAATTATTTCCCTCTCCCGTTTCGGGAGAGGGTGAGGGCAAATCCGTGCGTACCACCCTCACCTTTGTCCTCTCCCTCCAAAGGAGGGCGAGGATAGATATTTCTGAAGGTTCCGCAAGCAATAATCGCAACAAGATATTGGAGTCATTCTTGTCTAAGGTTTTGAGGTTGGGATTTGCCGGTCTCGGCATGGCGGCGGGCCGGCTCATCCCGGAGATCTCCCGGCTGCCTTATATTAAACTCACGGCGGCCGCGGATCTGCGCGCGCACGCCCTGGGGCGTTTTCGCCAGGAATTCAACGCCGAGGTCTACGAGAGCGTCGAGGAGATGTGCGAAAGCCCTAACGTCGATGCGATCTATGTGGCCACGCCGCATGAGTTCCATGCCCGGCACGCGATCGCGGCGCTCAAGAGACGCAAGCATGTGATCGTGGAAAAGCCGATGGCGATCTCGATGGCAGAGGCGGAGGCGATGAATGCGGCGGCCGAAGAAAACGGCGTCAAGCTCATGTCGGGCCACACCCATAGCTTCGATCCGCCGATCAGAAAGATGCGCGAGATCATCAAGAGCGGAGCGCTCGGCAGGCTGCTCATGATCAGCAGCAGTTATTACAAGGACCACATCTACAGACCTTTTCCCGATCATGACATTCGGATGAGTCGAGGGGTGGTTTTGAATCAGGGACCGCACCAGGTCGATATCGTGCGTCTCTTAGCCGGCGGCATGGTGCAGCGCGTGCGTGCGATGGCTCAAGTCGGCAATCCGTCCCGTCCGGGCGAGGGCCATTACGCCTGCTACCTCGAGTTTGAAGACGCCGTGCCCGCGAGCTTGGTCTACAGCGGCTACGCCTACTTCGACACCGGTGAACTCATTTGGGGAATTGGCGAAGGAGGCGAACAGAAGGACCCGGAGAGACACGTGAAAGCCAGGAAATTTTTTAACTCTCTTGGGAGTGAGCCGGAAAGAACGCAACGGTTGGAAGCCCGCCTCGAAGAATGGCGCTACGGAGGTTCGAAACCGGGAGCGTGGGCCGGCGGCGACAGCGGCGAACGCAAACAGCATCAGCCATTTTTTGGCTTGACCGTCGTCACCTGTGAGAAAGGAGATATCCGTCAGTCGCCCGACGGTCTTTTCCTCTACGACGATGAAGGCAAGAGGGAAATATGCCTTCCCAAAGGGGTAGATGCCAGAGAGGCTGAATTGCGGGAGTTCTACGAAGGCATTATGAATGATCGACCGATCTTCCACGACGGCCGGTGGGGCCAGGCGACGTTGGAAGTATGCCTGGCCATTTTACAATCCGCCGCTGAGCGGCGCGAGATCACGATGTCGCATCAGGTTCCGGTTCCGGGAGCCGGGTGAAAAAGAGCGGCGAAAACTTTTTTTTCCAGAACGGTTCAGGACTGATCGAGTGGAGTAAACGCCATGGCGCAACAACCGGCAACCTTCGACGAATGGTTCGTCAAAAGCTCCTACCAGAAGTTTGTCCAGAGGGAAGGAGCGCCCCTTTACGAAGGCAGCGCTCTCGAAGACCTGGCGTCGTTACCCCTGGCGGACTGGGAGAGAAGGGGCGGCAAAGTCGCCTACACCCGCCTGGGCAACCAGGAGAACAACAACCTGCAAGTCGTCGAGATACCGCCCAAGGGAGAGCTCAAGCCTGAGCGCCACATCTACGAGGCGATCATGTACGTGATGCGCGGGAGAGGCGCGACCACGATATGGCAGGAGAATGAACCCAAGCACACGGTCGAATGGGAGGAGGGGTCGCTGCTCGGAATCCCGCTCAACGCATGGCACCAGGAGTTCAACAGCTCGGCCGGCGAGCCATGCCGGATCCTCTTCGGCACGAACATGGCCCACGTCATGAACCTCTACCACAATATTGAGTTCATCTTTGATAATCCTTTCTCTTTTAAGGATCGATATTCATATTCCATGCAAAGTTTTTTTGCCGGCAAGGGCAAGCACTGGAACGTGCGGCTGTCGGAGACCAATTTTGTTCCGGACATCCGGAGCCTGGCGCTCGACCCTTATCCGGAAAGAGGCAACCGGACCTCCATCTTGCGCCTCGCCATAGCGAGCAGTTCGCTCGGGGCGCATGTCATGGGCGTCGCCGAGGGCACCTACGTGACGGCGCACAGGCACGGCGCGGGTGCGCACGTGATCGTCATCAAAGGTCAGGGCTACGAGCTTTTCTTCATGCCCGGCGAGGAAAAGAATCGGCGCCGGATCTCCGCCAATCCTTACGCGGTGGTCGCGCCCAAGCACAACGAGTTCCATCAACACTTCAACACGGGCCGAGGAGAATACCGGATGCTGGCGTTTCGCGGGAGCGGCTTAAGATACGGAACGGGAATCGCGTTCAATCCGGCCCTGACCGCTCAGGATAAAGATCCCCATGCGCTCGCGTTCAAGATCAGCCATGAAAAAGAGGATCCGGCTATACGCGAGGAATATTACAACGAGCTGGAGAAAAACGGCATCGAGATCAGACTCAAGCCGGTGGAACAGGGCCGCGGGTGAGGAAGTTCAATCTTTTTTGCCTCACGCCCTCGCGCTCTGCCCGTAGAGTCCGTCGATGAAGCCGCTGTCGTCGACGATCCGCAGGTAGTGCGTGTCCCAAATTTCCAATGGGCCGATAAAATTCACTTTGGGATCGTGCCCCACGTCTAGGTCGTAAACGTTCCAAACGGCCAGCGGGTGCGGATAAGGTTTGGCCGAAAGAAGCTTGCTCCACTGGTCATGGAGGTAATCCACCTCATCGTCGCCTTCGAGATGAAGCAGCGGAACCAAATGCTTTTTTAGCAGCGCGCGCGATTTTTGTTTTTCGGTCTTGAAGAAGTGGATCGCCTCGATCAGCGCTTTGAGAAAGGCGATCACGGTATCTTCGTTTTTGAGCACGTAGTCCATGTTGGCGCAAATCGTCGTGTTGTGAATGACCGGAAGAGCCGGAAGCTGAATCACGTTCAAGCCTTTCTTCCGGCCCTGAAGATCGAACGGGATATCCACGTTCGCCGCGTCGACCTCGCCGCGAGCGACCATTTCCACCGCTTCGTGCGCCTGTAACCTCCGCTCGCGCGGGCCGTACACGAGCTCGACTTGCGATGTGTCCACGCCCGCGCGCTTGAGAGACTGTTCGAGATTGCCGCCGACGCACGGCGCCTTGCCGGTCAAAATTCTCTTGCCTTCCAGTTGCTTCGGAAACTTGATCTCGGGCCTTGCGATCAGGCGATCGTCCCAGTCGTTTTGGGTTTGCGCCAAGTAAACGAGCCGTTTGTCTCCTTTGGCGCGATAGATGTAAGTCTCGTGATGCAAGCCGCTGAGAAATTCATATTTGCCGGTGAGCAGCCCCGGCGCGCGCTCCGACATTTTGATGACCGAATCTCCGGTTTTCAAATTGGCGATATCGACTTCCAGCTCGAAGCCGTATTTCTCGGTCACTCCCGAATGACGAAAAATCGTGTGCAAAGGCATGTGGGAAATATCGCTGCAGAGCATCCGAACTTTGTTTAAAGCCATAGTTTCTCCTTCCGTGCTGTCTTAGGTCGCTTATTTCTGTTTTGCTTCGCCGAGCGCTTCTTTAACCAGGCTCAGTATCGGCGTCATATCGAACCACTCGGGTTTGTTGACCATCAGATACCTTCCCTGGGGCTGGCGCCGCGCCTGCGGCGGCACATCGTCTTTCGGAATATCCACTCTCAAGGAATCGGCTCCGCCGAAGCCAACTTTGCTTTTTTGATAAGCCGTCTGCCCTTCACGCGAGAGAAACCAGTTGATAAAAAGCCGGGCGGCGTTAGGATGCGGAGCGCGATTGAAGAAACCGATGGCGCCCGTGATCGGGACGATGCTCGCGCCTTCCTTCAAGTCGTAAGTTCCGACCAGTTTAAACGGCAATCCCTGTTTCATCGCTTGATAGACCTCGGTCGTCCGGCAGAAAAGACAAAAAGCGTATTTTCCTCCGGCCACCCAATCGATCATCTGGCGGTTATCCCGCGAGAGAACGAGATCCATCTCGGTCAAGAGCCGGCGCAAATATTTGGGCCCAAGCTCGGGATGGTAAAAGAAAAACCGCGCTGCTTGAGAAACCGTGCCCGGAAACCTCGGATCCTGAGCGGCGATCTTGCCCTTCCACTTCGGGTTGAGGAGATCCCAGTAAGAGCGGATCTCGTCCGGCTTGACCGCATCGGTGTTGTAGGCGACGTAGGCCTGGGCCGTTCCCTCGAAGAGAAAAATGTGCTGTCCTTCCGGATCGATGTATTGATGTTTTCCCTCGAACCATTTAGAAGTATCGGTAACTTCAGGCAGCAAGAGCAACGGCTTGATCGGATCCAGAGCCTTGGCGGGATGCAGAATCGAAATCGGAGTGTCCGGACCTCCAACGTCCGCATCGGCAAGGTATTTTCCTGCCCTCCGCTCGGCCAACACTTTAATCCGCGCCTGAGAGCCGCCGGCCATCGCGAGATCGGATACTTTGATTTCCGGAAACGCTTTCGAAAAATCCTCAAGGTAAGTCGGACCGGGACTGGTCAATAAATCGAGCCGCCCTTCTTTCTTTGCCGCCGCGACGACTTTTTCCCACTCCGCCTGCCAGGGCGCCTTCTCGGCGGCATTGCCGATACCGAGAAGACTAAAGGCCAACAAGGCGATTGCCAGTACTTTATTCACGGAAATGTTCATGAATCGCCGTGCTTTGCCGTTGCGAAACCCTCACCCCTACCCTCTCCCCCAGGGAGAGGGCGAGGGAAATCATTGAGTCCCGCCGCAGTTACCCACTCTTTAAGCGGCTTCCCCGCCGCGACATTGCTAAGCTCGCGCTGCCAGATTTTTCTTAACAGAATCACGCCCACGTCCATGCGGCCCAGGTGCTCGTTCGGACGGTCCGCGATCCTGCCCTGTCCCACCTGAACGGCATAGTCTTCGATCCAAAAGAGATAATAGGTGCTCATCTGCGGATCGAGATCTTCGAGGCGCATTTTCCCCGCGATGACGCTCTGGCCGTATTCATTGGGAGAGACTCGCACCTGGGAGCGGGCCTGCTGCCGGCGCTGTCTATAGGCCTTGGCTTCTTCTCCCGCGAGCGGCATCCAGTCGATCACGAAGCTCACGCTGTTTTCATCATCGACGGGCACGCGCCAGAAGAGCCGGTCCACCCAGAGCGTCGCGGCGTCTTTCAACGAGCCTTCGATTCTCGCCCTGGACCGGGTCTGATTGGTGTTGGGCATGTGAAAGTGAGTATGGAACGGCGCTCTTCCCGGAACGCTCACGCTGGTTCTTATTCCATATTCGGTCTCGAACGAAGAAACCGTTCTTAGGGCAAGTTGCTCCGGCCGTCCGGCGCGGAGCGCGGACTCTCTGTGCGTGAAGCTCACGTGGCCCACGTCGCAGGCGTTGTCGAGACGGTTGAAATAGTTGCATGGCCAGTATTCCGGCAACCCGGTTTCCAGGACGCCGGGGCGCTCGAAGTCGGGATGTTTTCTAAGCGGCGGCGGATTTCCCTCGCCGAAATAGACGAAGATGAGTCCCAGGTACTCTTCCGTCGGATAGCTCCGGATCTTTGTCTTCGCGGCAAAGCCGTCCTCTTCCCCCGGCTGCTCCACGCACTGCCCGCTCCCTTCATACTTCCACCCATGATACATGCAGCGAATGCAGTCTCCCTCCACCCATCCGGTGGACAGCTGCGCGCCTCGGTGCGCGCACCTGAACGCCACCACGTAAGGCTTCCCGCTCGCTCCTCGGAAAAGCGTGAAGTCCTCGCTCATGATCCGGATCGGCACGGCCTGCCCTTGCGCCAGATCTTCCGAGCGATGGACCGGCTGCCAGAAACGTCTCAAATACCGGCCCGCGGCCGTGTCGGGCCCTGTATGGACGAAGTCATTATAATCCGGATAATCCGGTTGTGACATGGACGCCTTCTAGTCAGCCTCAAAGATTTTTTTAACGACCCTATCCGCCGCGGCCCGAAGACTTGCGCCTTGAGGAATCGCTTACGGGGGAATCACTATACGTTTGTATCGATCTCTATATATTTTACCGCCGGCATCTGCAGAGGGATTCCTTTTTGCTTTAGAGCTTCTGCGAAATTCTTGCGGATCTGAGGGTCCTCGTCTGCGTAATCGATGAGAGTCCCGCCCTCGCGAAAGCTCACCGTCCCGCTAAAGTCCTGGCCGACACTGTCCGTGTATCCCGGCACTCCCGAACTCGCGCCGTAGACGGCGAGGTGGCGGGCCGGCCGGCTGCCGCCATTGAAATGCTGATGAAACCACGCGTCCGGCGGGCTGTAGATGCTGCGCGGCCCCCAGTTAATCTTGAGAACTTTGTCCTCTTCGCCATTCTGGTAAGGGTGAATTCCGATCGTATGGGGCCACACCAGGACGTAGCCTTCTCCCTCGAGCCCGACGAGGATCGCGCCCGGCCCGTGGTAATGCGCTTTGTGATATCTTCCCGCGGGCCATTCAGAAATATGGCCGCTGGGAAAGCCATTGGCCATCCGGTATCCCGTGATCTGGCCGCCCGAGACCTTTTGCTCCTGGTTGTCGAGCAGCACGTCCTTGGCATCGGCGATGAAATTTGTGTACCACAGGGTCGAGTACCTGCCCATTTTTTCGCGCTTCTGCGTCGGGACAAAGTAGTCGGCTTCGCCATTGAAGTGATTCAAGAACCGGTGCTCACAATTGAAGACGACGTCGTCGCCGCAGAAAAGATTCATGGCCTTGGGGGCGGTGGTCACCGCAAGGAACAGCGCGGGCTCCCGGCTCCCGTTGATCATCCGGTGCCAGCAGTTGAGCGGCGGCGCGAAAACGCTGCCCTCGCCCCATTCAAAAGTCCGCTTCGGCATTCCCTCCTGCCAAACTTCCGTCGAGCCGAGACCCCTGAGGATGACAATAACCTCTTGGTAGAGATGTTTTTCAGGTTCCAGCGCCTTCCCTCCGGGAATCTCTCCGACATAGATGCCGCGCTCCGCCTGCTGCGGACCGAGCAACTGAATAAAGACCCCGGCGCCGCCCGTGCGCGCCCACGATTTCCTCGGAAGCTCTGTAACATCATCGATGCCGGCGACGGCCTCATGGATCGGGATGCCCTCGCCGCTCATCCACTCCTCGTAGTAGTCCGGCGACGCCGCGCCCTTTCTTCGTGGCTTCATGGCAGTCCTCCTCTTATTGCACTTGCATCGCAGCTTGATAGTAAGCGTCGAAATTGACCCACTGCCGCGCCTGGCCGCGCTTGAGATGGGTCCACATCTCCCGCTGCGCCTCCAAGGTCCCCGCCCTGGAGAGGACTATGTCCTCGCCGACCTTTCCATGATCGACATCCACGGCATGCGCGTAAAAAAACGTCAACGCCTCATGACTCACGCCGTATTTACCGTTCAAAACCTCGGCCCAGATCGGGAAGACGAGCGCGTTGATCCTTTCTCCCAAGCGAAGATTGGTCGGGAGTCCGCCGATCGTGAGGCGCAAACCTCTGTAGCGCTCGTCGTTGATGATCAACTGCATGAGAGCCGACGGCTCCGATTTCATGACTTCCTCTCGCGTCAAACCGAGCCCCTCGGCAAACCTGATGAAAAGCTCGGGATGAGCCGGATACTTTCCTCCACAGAGATCCTCGCCCGCCTCTTCGATCAGCACCGTAAGCTGTTTTCGGATCTCTTCCAGTGTGCCGGCGTTGGCGACGATATTAGCGTCGTTTCTAAGCGTCTGCATCACCCCGTGATACTCCTGCTTGACCCAGGCATGCAACTGCTTGACCGACCACTCGCCGTTGAAGAGCTTCACGCAGAACGGATGGTTGATCTTGGTGTGATGGACCAGCACGACTTCCTTCACCCGATCGACGAACTCTCTCGGCGGCAGAAACTCCCTCGGCGGGTCGGGAAACTGCGGGTATTGCCACGGCGTCTTGATGGCCCGGTACATCTGTCTCACTCTTTCCCGCTCTTGCTCTATGTCCATGGCTCCTCTCCCTTATCTAGATCTTTCCGCTTCAACATTGAACAGCCCAAAGAAATCCAGAAATCCCCCTTTTATCCCCCTTTGACAAAGGGGGAAAGAGGGGGATTTTACGATTTTATCGCGGCCTTTGTTTCCAGCATCCGAGCGACGATGGAAGTCAGCGCGACAATAAGGACGACGATCACTCCTATCACGGTTGCCTTTTCGATTGCGCCCGTCCCCATGGCCCATTCCAACATGAGCAATGAGAGCGTTCTCGAATCCGCCGTTCCCAGAAGCACGACGGTGCTGATATCCCTCGCGGCGGAATTAAAAACCAGCAGCCCGGCTACCATCAGCATGGGCGATAGCAGAGGGAGGAGAATGCGCCGGTAAGTTTGCATCCACGACGCGCCGCAAGCGCTCGACGCCTCCTCCAGCTCATTTCCTAGTTGAATCATGACGCTCTTGGTCAACTGAACCCCGACCGGCATGCTCTTGATCACGATCGCAAGAATCATCAAGTAAGCGGTTCCATAAAGTGCGTTCAACCCGGGCGTGTTGAGAAAGGTCCACAAAAGACCGACGCCGAGCAGGATCCCGGGCACCGCCCATGGAAGCCAGGAAACAAAGTCAAGGATAGCTTTACCTGAAAATCGGCTTTTGACAATAAAGTATGCGATCAGCGGATAGATAATCACGCCGCCGAGCGCGGCCCCGAAGGCCACCCTCAACGTATTCACGACCGAGCGAAAAAAAATCGGGTCGCGGAGAACTTCACGCCAGTGCTCAAGTGTCCAGGGCTCTGGAATATTCAAAAAGCCAAAAACGCTCATGAAGGTCCCCATGAGCAGGAACCCCAGAGGAACCACGGTGATCGTCAACACTACCAGCAAAACCAGGACGAACACCGGATATCTCCAACGTCCCAGGGAGGTCGGCCGGCTGGAGAAACGGCCCGTGACCGTGGCATACATTCGCCGGGCAATAAGAATTCTCTGGCACAAGACCAGCAAGAGCAGGAAGACGAGAAAAAAAGTGCTCAACGCCGCAGCCGGTCCAAGACCGGACGCGGGATCGAGCGCGATCATATCGTGGATCTTGGTCGAATAGACGTCGATGCCCACCGGAACGCCCAGAATCAGCTCGATCTCGAAGGTCTCCAAGGAACGAATCAACCCCAGGGTCGTGGTCGCCATGATGCTCGGCAGCATCACCGGCAAGATAATCCGCCACAGAGTCGTCATGGTATCCGCGCCCGACACCCGCGAGGCCTCCTCGAAGGCGGCGTCCAGGTTGCGGAAGGCGGGCGTTAAGAACATCACTTTAACGCCCAGCGAGCCCGCGGTCAGATGAGCCCAGACGATCCCCCAGAACGAGTAGATGTTGAATAACGGACCGTCCACGAGGGAAAGACTTTTGAGCCAGGTGTTGACGAGTCCCGTCTTGGGATCGAGCGCCAAAATCCATCCGAGCGTCACCGGAAGCGCGGGGATGAAGAAGGAAAACCAGAACATGAATTCCAGCCACCGCTTCATGGGCACATCGGTTCGCGCCAGGAGCCAGGCGAGAAAAACCCCCGCGACCAGCGCGATGAGTTGCCTGACGATCGCGAGCGAGAAACTATTGTAGACCGCGGCCAGGATACCGGGACTGGAAAAAGCGACGCGCCAGCCTTGGAGACCATAAACCGCGGGCTCCCATGGCTTGGATACGAGAAAACTGTTTAACAGGGTCCAGATGAGAGGCGTCAGAACCAGGAGACAGACGAAGCCCAAAAGAAATGTTAGGAGCAAGGCTTGGATGTTTAAGCGCCACTGGGAAGCGGCCGCTTCGAAGAACACGCTCTTTTCCACGATAAGTCAGCGCATGGAATGTTATTGCTTGATCAATTTGTTTAAAAACTTGACGATTTCCTCGCGCTTCTCTACCCAGTCTTCTTTGTAGTTCAACTGGTAACTGGACATCTTTTCTATCTTGGGGATCAAGCCCGGATCCAGATGGTCGTGGGATACGTCCGTTCGCCGGCTCCAAAATCCCGTCACTTTGCTCCATGCGGCTAGCGTTTCCTTGGTGAGCAGCCAGTTGATGAAGACCTTGGCCGCATTCGGGCGCGGGGCGCGGTTCACGAGACTCACGCTGGCGATCGCGGCCGTCACATAGTTGGCCTCCTTGATATCGTCGGCGGTGAACTGCGCGAGCGGCAATCCTTTGCTCAGAAGGTCCTGCATGACTGAATTGTTGTGTCCGATGCCGATCACATAGTCCCCGCGCGCCAACCATTCCAACTGTTGCCGGTAGTTCCCTGTCAATTTCACGTCCTGCTCGGTCAGATAGCGGCGGATGAATTCCTTCCCCTTATCGCCCCAGCCGTACCAAAACGTCACGGCCGCCAGGCCGGAACCCGGACGCCGCGGGTCGTGCAGGACGGTCTTTCCTTTCCATCTCGGCTCGAGCAGGTCCCAGTAGGAATCGATGTCTTTTTTGCTCACGAGTTTTGAATTAAATGCGAATGGAGGCTTCACGTAGCCGCCGAAGACGAGGACGTGGTTGCCGGCTTTGTCGGCGAAGTCGATCTGCCCGCCGAACCACTTGCTCGGATCGGTGACTTCAGGAAGCATCAGCGCGGGGCGAATCGGGTCGAGCACGCCTGCGGGCAGCAAGTATTCGATCGGCGTCGTGGTGCCGCCGGTAAGCACATCCCATTCGAATCTCCCCGCCTTTCTCTCTGTGAGCATCCGGGGCGCAATGCTCCCCTCGCCGCCGGAGACCGTGAGATCCACTCTGATTTCCGGGAACTGCTTTTGAAATCCCTCGGTGTAGAGGCGCCGGGTCTCGGCTCCCGCGCCGCCGGACTCTGCCACCACCACACGCCTTTCCTTTTTGGCCGCGGCGACGACTTTATCCCATTCCGCCTTCCAGTTTGTCTTGGGCGCCTCCGCGGCCGAAACCAGGCCGGCTACGGCGATGACGGCGACGACCGACGCAAATAGAAGGCGCAGTGAATGTTCAAACATTTTTTCTCCGTGTGCTCGTCAGAACATCATAAGTCAAGTTACGTTCCAGTTCTCTCAATCTTCTCCTTCACCCAAAATCCCCCTTAATCCCCCTTTTTCAAAGGGGGAGCAGGAAGGAGAAATTTCACGCACGACGTTAGAAAAAACTCCAGTCTTCAGTTCCTCCTCTCAACCGATTCCCCTCTTTGGAAAATAGGGGCAAGGGGAGATTTCCTTCATTTGTCCAACGCGAGAATGTGACCCCATCTCTCACGCACCTTGAGTTCTGCCTCTTTGTCCAGCGAGATCACGGGGGCGAATCGTTCGCGCCATTCGTAGGGTCTGGTGCCGTCGATGAGCAGCCTCGAAGTCATCGTCGGTTGCCCCGGAGCGACCGCCGGGTCGAGATAGTTGCTCGGGCAGCGGCGCAGGATTTCGACATCGCGCGCCGGATCGATCCTCGTGCACACCGCCCACATCACTTCCTCCAGATCGGTGATGTCAACGTCGTCGTCGACCACGATGACGATCTTGCTCAGAATGCCGGTGTAAGTGTTGGACGCCGCGACCAGAGCTTGTTTGGCGTGGCCGGGATAGCGCTGCTGGATGGCGACGACGATGAGCATCCGCGCGGCGCCGACCTCGTGGCACCAGACGCCTTCGACAGCCGGAATCCCGGCGCCTTTGAGCTCCTCTTCGAGCGCTCCGGAAAGAAGGATCGATTGGATGAATGTGCTTTCGTTGGGCGGGCGGGTGGGTGGCGATCCCAACAGAATCGGCCGGGAACTGTAATAGGTCCCCTTCACGTGGACGAGCGCTTCCTCGCGCTGCCCCGATGCATAGTAACCGGTAAACTCGCCGAAAGGACCTTCGGTCCGGCGCTCGGTAAAATCGAATTCACCCTCCAAGACGACTTCGGCCTCGGCAGGAATCGGGAGACCGGTCACTTCCCCCTCTATTACCGGGATTGCTTCTCCACGGATGGCGCCGGCGTACTCGTATTCGCTTTTATTTTGCGGAACGCCTAAGGAACCCGCGCAGAGCAGAAAAAGAGGATCGGCTCCGAGCACGATTGCAACCGGACAGGATTCACCGCGCCGGGCGTATTTCTCACGGATCATGGCGCCGTGGTGCGTTGCGCCGATGAAGCAGGTCACCTCTTTCCTGCCCTGGAGCTGAATCCTGTAAGTACCTAAATTGATCCAGCCCGAGTCCGGATCTTTCAAAATAACGACGCAGCCGGTGCCGAGATAGCGTCCGCCGTCCAGCTCATGCCACCGGGGAGCGGGAAAGATACCGAGGTCCACTTCGCCGCCGACGAGTCGATTTTCCAAAACTGGGCCATCTGTAACCCGCCGCGGCGCGACCAACTTTAACTCGTTCCACTTGGCTTTCCATTGCGCGCAGAGCTCCCGATGGCCGGAAGCCTCGCCAAGGCGCAAGGTAAGGGCAAGCCTTCGAGTCGATCCTAAAGTATTTACCAGCACGCGGTGGCCGGCTTCGTAGTCGGGGATGCGGTCGAAGAGAAAGGCGGGCCCTTGATGTTGTCTCCGCGCGAGCTGGGCCAATACGCCCATCTCGCGGTCCCAATGGATTCCGCCGACTTCGACGACGCCGCCCGTCTTGCGGCAGGACTCCACCCATTCCTTTAGCGTGCCGTATTGATCAGTCATACCGCTGCAGATTTGAAGCGCAAGCGCGGCTCAGGAGCTCACTCGACGGCCGCGCTTCGTATTCCGGCGCCACTTCGCAAGATTGATGCTCCGGCTTTGTCGGGCTGCGCACGTTTCGTTCCATAAATGGTTCGTTGCCGTATACCCAAAACAATCGACGACTGTCAAGGTAAGTCCGCTGTCAGCAGCATAGGGTCGATGAAGTACAGCCGTCAAAACTTTTTAATCCTGCAAGTCCTCGCGTATTTTAAAAGGAACCTGAACCGCTAGAGGGGTCCTGCGCCCCTGCGTCACGGCAAAAAAGCGCAAAGGCTCGTCCGTGGACGGGTTCTGGCTGCCGTGCCACGTGTTGGCGGGGATAAAGACGAGATCTCCCGCCTCGACGTCGTATTCCTTGCCGCCGATAATCTCCCGGCCCCGCCCCTTGACGTAAAGCTTCAACGCCTCGCTGTGGCTGTGGTAGGCGCCTTCGCTTTTTCCCGGATCGATCTCGACGAAGAAGGATTGAAAATTGTGGACGTTGAAGCCCATCTCGGGAGATACCACCTTGGCGTTGCGCCGGCCGGAGCGCTCTTTCATGCCGGTCGAGCGCCCGGAGGGCTCCCAGTTTAGCTCCGCGGCCTTGACGTGGTGGCGGTCCAGCTTGCGCCGCCGCTCCATCTCTTCCTCCAGCCGGCCCAATTGCTTGAGGAGAGCGCGCCGCGCCGAGATCATTTCCCAGGCATCCATCCGCTCATAGTTCCCTCGTACCGGCTTGGCAATGGCAGTCTTCTTGAACTCATCGCTTTCCAAGTCCTTGCGCGAGCGGAATATCACCGAGCGCATGAGCGGAACGCCGATGTCGGTATAGGCCACGGCGTAAAAGCGAAAGGCCTCGTCGTACGGGTTCTGGGTGCCGTGCCAGACATCGGCCGGGACAAACATGGCGTCACCGGCTTCTACCTCATACACTTTGTCTCCGATAATCTCCCTGCCGCGGCCCTTCAAGTAAAATTTTACCGCTTCGCCATGGGAATGATACGCTCCCTCCTGCCCGCCCGGCGGGATCTCGACGACAAAGGCGTGAAAGTTATAAATGTTGAACCCAAGCTCCGGCGCGACGAGATAAGCCACCTGATGCGTCTTCTTGAAGTCGAGACCGATCGTTTCTCCCGATGTTTTCCACACCCAATCTTTGGCTTTGATGACGTGGCGGTCTTCGGCGCGCCTGCCGGCGAGCGCCTCCTGAAGTCTTTTGAACTCATGGTTGACGGCGTTGTACATTCCCGCCAGCCTCGACGGCGCCAGATTTTCGTATTCGCTCATTGCTTCGCCCTCCTCTTTTGTTTCGGTATTGAGGCTGCTGAAAAACGTACGTTCACCCTTCGACAAGTCTCAGGGCGAACGGAGGAGTTTTTGATATCGCAAACAAATTTCCGTTCGTGCTGAGCCCGTCGAAGCACGAGAATAGTTTTTTAACAGCCTCCCGCACGCGAATCTACATCCATTTTAAACCTTAAGCAAAGGGACTTTACGCGCAACACTCGCAGTGACTCGCGCAAAGGCGCAAAGGGCGCCAAGGTTTCTCAAATCCCCCTCTTTCCCCCTTTGTCAAAGGGGGATGAAGGGGGATTTCTCGATTCTTTGCGTTCTTGGCGTCTTGGCGCGGTACCGTGTAGCCTCGATTGGGCGGCCGCTTCGAATACGCAGCTTGACCGCCGCGCAGACGGAGTGTTAAAAACATAAAAGTCCACTCAAAGGTCGAGCCGGCTGTGGAAGGTCAAACGGAGATCGCTGAGCCAAGCAGGAACGAAGCAGACGACTTGCCGTTGCTTGGCTTTCGCAACTACTGGTATCCGGCCATCGGCTCGCGGCAGGTAGACAAAGCGCCCGTCGCAGTCCGCGTGCTCGGCGACGAGATTGTCCTCTTTCGCGCCGAAGCAAAGGTGAGCGCGCTCGCCGATCGGTGCCCTCATCGGGGAACCAAGCTATCGCGCGGGCGTATTATCTTCCCCGGAACATTGAGCTGCGGTTACCACGGCTGGACCTTCAATGCGCAGGGCGAGTGCGTCGGCGCCATCGTCGAAGGCCCCGAAGCGCTCGGCCCAAAGAAGGTCTGCGCTCGCGTCTATCCGACCGAGGAGCGCTTCAACCTTATCTGGATCTACATGGGCGAAGGCGATCCGCCGCCTCTGGAAGAAGACTTGCCGCCCGAGCTGAAAGAACCGGATCTCTTCACGTTCTTTGCCTTCACGGAATGGAAATGCAACTGGCGTTACGTGGAGGATAACTATCCCGATATGCTCCACGCTTTTTACGTTCACCGCACATCCCTTGAGGTGCTTTTCAACAAGCTCCCCGTGTGGGGCAAGATGAAGATGGAGCTATTGCCGGACAAAAAGGGAATATACGTCCAGGGAGTGGGCGGCAGCATGCAAGCAAACTATCCCGGTCTCGGCACATTTCCGCGCCGCCTCTGGTGGCGGGTTCTCGCGCGCAGAAGCGAATCGCGAACCGCCGGCGCGGACATCCGCATGCCCGGTTACATCGTCCTGAATTTGCGAGACCCTTATTTCGGCGTCCGGATGGCCAATCTCGGCTGGCCGGTTCCGGTGGACGAAAATTCCACGCGCCATCTCAACTTCATCGTCACCTACCCCAAGAACATCATCCACAAGTCGCTGCTTACGGCTTGGTACCATGCCTACTTCTGGCCGATGCACCGCCGTTTCCTTTTCCAGGACAGACGCCTGCTCGAGGTCCAGGATCGCAGCCGAGAGACGCTTTCAGCCAGCGACGTGGGCGTCATCAACTGGCGCCGTCTCGCCCCGAAGATTGCGCGCCAGGCCCGTTCATTGGCCAGCCCCGCCGTCAACGGCGCGGAAGAAAAATCTTCAGACCAAGGTACTGCGCTGGGAGGGAGCGAACGGCTTTAGCGTCTTCCTCAACCGCGGCATAGCCGGAACCAAGGCAGAAAGGCTGATCTCACCACGAAGGACCTAGCGCGGCTACGCCGCAACCAAAGTAGAAATAGACATTTCACCGCGAAGGTCACGAAGAGCACGAAGTTCAAGAGTTATAAAATTTACGAATCCTTCGTGGCCTTCATGATCTTCGTGATGAGAAAGTGTTATAGAACGTGAGAATCGTTGTCACCGGCGGCTCCGGTAAAATCGGGGCCTATGTTATCCGTGAGCTGAGCGCCGGCCATACCGTTACAGTTTTTGATCGGCTGCCTCCAGCCGATGCCAAAGACGCTCAATGGATCAGGGGCAACATTGAGGAGTTCGACGAAGTCGTTCAAGCATTGGCCGGCGCCGATGCGGTTGTCCACCTGGCCGGGATCCCCATACCCGGCAAAGTCCCCGACCATGTTCTTTTCCGCACCAATACGCTCGGCACTTACAACGTGCACGAAGCCTGCTATCGCTTGGGCATCAAGCGCGTCGTTTCAACCAGCAGCGGCGCCGTTCTCGGTTGGACCTATGGAGAGCGGGAACTGATCCCCAAATATTTGCCGATTGACGAAGACCACCCGGTGAGCCCTCATGATCCGTACGGGATGTCCAAGTTATGCGGAGAAGAAATCGCGCGGGCCTACGCTCTCAAGTGCGGTATGGAGGCGATCGCGCTCCGTCCGCCCAGGGTTCTGTTCCCGGACGGGGCCGAGCAACTGAGGGAGCAAGGGGGAACCCGCCCAAAAAAATTTGATCTTTGCGGGTACATTGACGCGCGCGATCTCGCCGGCGCTTACCGTCGAGCCGTAGAACTCCCTGACCTTGGTGCCAGCGTATTCTTTGTCGCCGCAGACGACAGCACCGCTGCCGAGCCCCTGTGCGAGATCCTCCCGCGTCTCATGCCTGTTCTGGGAGACATGGCGAAAACATTGACCGGAGACCGGCCGGGTGTGACCAACGAGCGCGCCAAGCGATCGCTTCAGTGGCAGCCGCGTTATTCGTGGCGCAGGGGAGATTGAAGAGAAAACATTCTTTGCGATCTTGGCGTCCCTCACCCCTTCCCTCTCCCGCTCGCGGGAGAGGGTGAGGGAGAGGGCAAACTCGCGCGCAAAGGCGCAAAGCATGTCCTGAGCGAAGTCGAAGGGGGCGCGAAGGGAAACGGCGATAATCCCGGCCACCTATTTATCCAGCCAGGTGTAATTGAGCCCGCCTTTATAGACGCGGAACTCGCCATCCTGTCCGGTGCTGAAGTCTTTAACGTAATCCCGCAGAGCAAAGAAGCGCGAAACGAAAGTAATCGGGATGACCGGAACCTCTTCGCTGGTTCGAGTCAATATCTGCTTGAACAGCTCCTTTCGCTTCTGCGCATCCAGCTCGACCTCGGCTTTCTCCAAGAGCCCGTCCACTTCCTTGTCGCACCAGCCGGAATAATTGCTCGCTCGGCTCTTGAGGTCGGGTATACAGCCCAGTTCGACGCCGTAAGTTGACGAAGGGTCGGGATGCAGGCCGCTTCCCATAAAATCGAACGTGAAAGTGCCTTTTTGGATGAGCGTTCGGTGCGCCGAATACTCGAAGAGCCTGATGTTGATGTTCAGCCCGATTCTTTTGAGCTGCGCCTGGATGGTGCTGGCCGCGGTCTCGGCATCGCTGCCCTGTCTGATCATGATGTCGACAGGCTTCCCATCGTAGCCGGACTCGGCCAAAAGGGCCCGCGCTTTGTTCAGGTCATTCGTGGGCGTCGGGATTCCTTTAATATTCCAGGCGTGCCCCGGCGGATACTTCTGATCCGCAACCGTGCCAAAACCGTAGAAGGTTGCCTGGAGAATCTCCTTCTTGTTCAGCGCATAGGCGATCGCCTGACGGAATTTTTTATTGTTGAAGGGCGGAACTACGACGTTGAAAACGAGCTGATGATAAGCGGCGTAAGGCGCCTCGACCGTGGTCAGTCCTTTGATTTTTCCCGACTTGATCTGCTCCACCCACTCGTAAGGGGAGCGCTCGATCATGTCGACGTCCCCGGCGCGAAGGGCGTTCATCCGGACCGTGGTATTGGCAATCGGCTTGAGAATAACTCTATCCAGAAAAGCCTTGGGCCCCCAATAGTCATTGAACCGTTCCAGGATCAACCTCTGCTGCGGTTGCCATTCGACGAATTTAAACGGCCCGGTTCCCGCAGGAAATTGATTGGGCTTATCGACTCCCTCCTGGAGCGATCCCTTGGGAACCACCGAGAAGGCTTGAATCTCGCTCAGGTCGTAAAGGAACGCGGCGCTGACCTTTTTCAAGGTGGCTCTCAAAGTGTTTTTATCCACGGCTTCCACCCGCTCGACTATGGTGAGTCTCTCGTAGCCGCGCGCGCCGTTCTTGGGATTCATGGTGTAATCCATGGCGAACTTCGCGTCTTCAGCGGTCATCTCCTGGCCGTTGTGAAATTTAACCCCTTTGCGGAGCTTGAAGACATACGTCTTCCCGCCGCCCGACACCTCCCAGGACTCGGCCAAGTTCGGCTGGATATTGCCGCGCTCGTCGACCGCCAGCAGCGACTCGAACATGAGATCGCGCACCGATTCGTCCGTCGAGATGGTCCGTATCAGCGGATTAGTCGCAGTGATGTCCTTGCCTATCGCCAGGGTCAGAACGCCGCCGCGTTTGGGCTTTTCCGCGCCTGCAACCAGAGCCGGCATCGCCGCCCACGCCAGAGCCAAAGCGAACAGCTTCGGTAAGAATCCGAATCTCATCTTAGCCTCCTTGGCGTCCTTACGAATACAGTCCGACTCGTCTTGACGCGTGATTTCAGACCGTGTTAGAGGCGTAGATTAACGCAGCCTCAAGGAGAATTTCAATCATGGGAACGACCGCCGAAGACATGGAGAGAGTACGCGATCTCTACAGATCGATCAAGAACCCTTGGAAGCGGCCGCGTTTTCCGGAGCCGCCCGCGGAGTTTTTGCCGCCGGAAAAGTTTCTGGAGCTCGCCAAAGAAGCCGTCTTGGCGCACCACACCAAGATCAATCATCCCTTCTGCGTCAAATTATTTCGCGGCGAGTGGACGGTGAAAGAGCTGCACGGCTGGATCAAGCAGGAGTACCACGCAGTCATGCAGACGCTCAGAAACGACGCGCATATTGTCGCCAATGCCGGTACACTGGAGGAGATCCGCGAGCAGCTCGGCGTCCTGATTGAAGAAGCGGGCGAGGATATCTGCGGCGGCAAGTACCCGGCCCATCCGGAGCTCTTTGTCAGAATGGGAGAGGGGCTCGGACTGAAGCGGGAGGAGATTCTCAACTCCGAGCCCTCGGCACTGATGCAGTTGATCATCGACGAAGAGCGCTATCGGGGGTTGCGCCTTACGATCGGCGGACTGCCGTCCAACCTTCGCCTAGGCGAAAGAATCAATGCCCTGGTCTTCCCGATTTGGGCCGAGGTTTTGCGCGACAAGTATCACGTTCCCGAGAAGGCGTTGGATTTCTTTTACGCCCACGCGGTCGACGAAGATCATGGAAAAGTCGGCCAGAGGGTGGTTCTGAGCCGGGCCGCAACCAGGGAAGCGCAGACCGAGATGTGGCTGAGGCTGAAACGAAGCCAGGCAAAACAATGGATCAACTACGACGTTTACCATGAAGCCGCCGAGGCGGCGGGGGAAGAAGTCTAAGTGGAAATGTTTAGAAGCGACAGTGTGGTCTCAGAGACTGGCTGAATATCTCACTGGTTCATCTCGGAATTCCCCCCTTTGGCAAAGGGGGGTCAGGGGGGATTTCGAGCCCGGCGGCAGACCAAATCCCCCTAAATCCCCCTTTTTCAAAGGGGGATCTCACGCACGGTCAGCCGTCTATGTTTTTAAACGAACTTTAAGACGCGAGACTAGGTAGGTGGGAAATGAGACGCGGATCCGGCGTGAAGCTGACGAGAAAAGTTCGCTTCTTCGTTATCGTCTTCTTGATCTCTTCGCAGCCGGTCCACGCCCAGGAGAAAAAACTGGAGCCTCTGGTAGTCTCTTATGCCTCGGTCTCGGGCAGCCGCGGACCCTTGTGGGTCGCAAAAGAGATGGGCATTTTTGAGAAGTATGGTTTGGACGGCAGACCCATCTATGTCCCCGCAGGCTACCCTTCCGTGAGCGCTTTGATCAGCGGCGATGTTCACTTCATCGCCACCGGCGGATCGGTGGTCGCGGCGGCGGCCGCAAAGGGCGCGCCCGTGGTGATGGTGGCGACTCTGGGGCCGATTGCCTACAAGCTCATGGCGCATCCTTCGATCTCCTCCGTCGAAGGGCTCAGAGGCAAAGTGATCGGCGGGCTTCGGCCCGGCACGACGACGGACTTCGTGCTCCAGCGGCTTCTCTTGAAGCTCGGCCTCGTGCCCGGAAAAGATGTCACGGTCCTGCCGACCGGACTGAGCCGGTCCGACGACAGACTGCTCTTGATGTTTCAGGGCAAGATACAGGCGACGCTCGGCACCGTAGACAACGTCACGCAGATCGAGTTGAAAGGCTTGAAGGTGAACGTTCTGGCGGACCCGCAGGAATTGGGAGTCCCGACTCCCGCCAGCGACATCTCCACGACGCGCCAGTTTTTGGCCAAACACCGCGATCGGGCAAAGGCCTTTCTCAAGGCTTTTTGCGAAGCGATCTGGCTGGGAAGAAATGACAAAGAAGCGGCCTTTCGCGCTTACCGCAAATATATGAGGATCGAAGAGCCCAAGCTGCTCGAATCGATGCATCGGAACTACTTTTTGATCTCCATCCCTCCCAAACCCTATCCTATAGAGGACGCCATTCAGGCGGATATAGAAGACTTGAGTTCGAGCATCACCGAGCTCAGGGGCAAGAAGGCTTCCGACTTCATGGATACGTCGCTTTTGAAGGAATTGGAAAGCGAGGGATTCTTTGCCCGGCTGCATGGACAAAAGACGAGATGATTCATCGGCAGGATGCGCAAGGTTCTCCGGTCCGGACTTGATCCATCCTGCGCCCGAGCTTCGCTCATGCCAACCGTAAGGCTCGCCTATAGAGACGATGACCGAACGCCGGTCATTTTCTGCGTCAAAGAGATGGCGCGGCGGCACTATGGCGTGGATGTTGAGGTCCTGCGCATCAAAGGGACGAAAGAATACGAAGCGGCGCTGTTCAATGATTCTTGCGACGTGATCATTGAGCACACCGAGTACCTGTATCCAGCGGCCGCGCGCGGCGAGAAGGTGGTCATGTTCTGCGCCCCGAGCCTGGGGCGCGGTTTGGAGTTGGTTGTCCCCGCCGACGTGCGCAACGTAGAGGCCCTGAGGGGCAAAACTCTGGCGGTGCGCGCCTCCGGCAGGCCGCACTCGCTCGTGCTGTGGCTGAGGATGATGGGGCTCGAGAAGGATGTGAAGCTCCTGACCGTCCACGATGATGAGGTCGGCAGGTGGGGCCAGTGGAAGAAAGTCCAGAGCGGCGAATGCGTTGCTACCTTCATGTCTTCGCTTTACTTGCCTCACGCTCTTGCTGCCGGGTTGCAAGTCCTTCCGGTTCCTGATCTCCCGGTGGTCGCTCATTACGCCCAGGCCTGTCTCTCGAAGTTTGCCAGGGAGAACTCCGATCTTCTGCGAGATTACATCAAAGCGGTGATCCACGGTGTTTGTTTGATGATCCTCAGAAAAGACGAAGCTTTGGAGATCGTCGCTCAGGAACCGATGAGGCGGATGAAGATCTCGGATCGAGCGGAGCTGGAAAGGCAGTTCGCCTCTATTGTCAAGGGACTGCAATTGAAGCCTTATCCGACGCCGCAGGCGATCGCCAATACTTTCGAGATCGCGACCGGGGAATTCGGCGCCGCCGAAATCAATCCGCTGACTCTATGGGATCTCCACTGGGTGAAAGAGCTGGATGACGAAGGCTTCATCGATGGTTTGATAACGCAGATGAGACACTGACGGAACTTCGTAATCCTATGCCTGAAAGTTTTCGCGGCCCGCGCAAATTTTTCAACGGTCCCGA